>JAGQSL010000171.1:0-6024 GCA_020439525.1 Acidimicrobiales bacterium
CGAACTGGGCGAGCAGGACCGGGTCGGCCCCCGATCCGTCCTTGTAGGTGGCCCACAGGTCGTTGCGGAACGACTCGATCACGTGGTCGGTGGCGACGCCGACGTGGGTGGCGCCGTCCTCGAGCAGCTGGAGCATCGAGCCGGCGACGCCACGGGTGGCCCCCACCTCCTGCCCTGCCTTCGTCACGTGCGAGGGCAGGGCGAAGTGGTAGCGGAAGAGCTCGTAGGTCCCGTCGACGAGGTGCACCTGCATCGGCCGAGCCTCGCACAGCTCAGGCGGCGGCGGGCCCGCCGTCGCCCGAGCGGGGGCAGGCGTGGTCAAGGACGTCCGGTCGACCGATGGGTCGAGCTCGCTCGAACGCCACCGTCGTGAGCACGTGTCGCGCCGCCAGCGCGGGATCTGCTCACGCGCTCGGCATCGAGCGCTCCCGGCTTTTGCCGCACCAGGTGGTCGGGCACGACCATCCAGCGCGGCAGAACCGGCCACCGCCGCCGTCGGGGCGGCGGTGGCGGTGGCGGCTCCGTCAGGCGGGGGCGACGGGGGTCGCGGCGCTCCGGCGACGGCGCACGAGCACCGCACCGCCACCGACGAGGGCCAGCGCGAGGGCGAAGCCGGCGATCGAGCCGGCCGACGAACCGCCATCGCTGCCTGCGTCCGAGTCCGATCCGGGCGACCCGCCACCCGACGCCGACCCCGACGCCGCCGCACCGGCAGCCGCCTCGCCCGAGCCGTCGTCCGAACTCGAGCCCTCGTCGCCCGACGCGGCCTCGGGGCCGAGGACGGCCTCGTCGGCGGTGGTCGTGGTGGTGGCGTCGGCCGGGGGCGTGGTGGCGCCCGGCACGGTGGTCGATGCGCCCGGCGCCGCCGTCGTCGATGAGCCCGACGAGCCCGTCGGGCGAGCCGGTGAGCCCGCGCCGGCCGAGCCGACCGACCCGTCGGGCGAGCCGGTCAACCCTCCACCGCCGGAACCTGGCCCACCGCCGCTCGAGCCCGACGGGGGCGCGGTGGTGGCGACGGCGGGTGGCGCCGTGGTGGCCGGCGGGCGGGTGGTGGTGGTCGTGGTCGTCGCCGGCGGGGCGGAGGTGGCCTTCGTGCCCCGATCGGCCGCCCGGGGCGTCCCGCCGGTGCCGTAGCGCCAGCCCTCGACGTCGCCGTCGTGGACGGTGACCGCGCCGGCGCCCACCGGGGCCACCCGGCCGTTGTGGCTGTAGCTCCAGTAGCTGGTGGACTTGCCGAGGCAGTCGGGCGGGTCGGTGCCCACGCCGCGCAGGCGACAGACCGCCTTGCCCAGCCCGGTGTACTGGTCGAAGCGCGGGTCGAGGTCGGCGATCACCGCCTCGGCGCGCGTCAGCGCCTCGATGCCCGAGATCTGGCCCGAGAACGACACGCACGCCGACCACACCGACCCCGACCCGGTGTCGACCACCACGGTGGCCCGGCTGGGGCCGCCACCGGAGGCGGGCGACCCGTCGACCCCGACGCAGCCGGTGGTGGCGAGGGCGGGCCGAGCCGGGGCCGCGCTGGAGGATGCGGCACCCGGCCCGACCGCGAAGAGCGCGGCGGCCGCGGCCAGGACGGCGAAGAGCGACCGCCGGCGCTGCATCAGGCCTCCAGCGAGCCGTAGCGCTCGGAGGAGGAGGCGAGGGTGGTGAGCAGCACCTCGATCCGGGTGGTGGTGACCTTCCCGGTCCAGTAGGCGAGCTCGCCGTCGTCGGGCAGGCGGTCGAGCACGCGCTGGTAGGCGAGGCGGACCTCCTTGCGGCGGTACTCGCTGCTCGCCGTCAGGCTGCGGGCCACCGACTGCACCGAGCGGCCCCGCTCGAGCTGGCCGGTCCAGTACGCCCGGCCCGACGGGTCGGGCATCCGGCCGAGGACCGACTGGTAGACGCGGTCGACGAAGGTCGGGATCGTGCCGCCGGCCTTGCGGTAGAACTCGCTCGACCCGGTGAGGCGGGCGAGCACCTCGGGACGGCTGAGCGAGACGAGCTTCGAGCCCCAGTACGACCGGCCGCTCGGGTCGAGGTCGCGGCCGAAGGCGGCCTGGAAGAGGTCGTTGGCCGCCGCCTCCCGGCCGGCCAGGCCGACGACCACCGCGAAGGCACCGGCGGTGCGAGCCGAGCGCAGCGAGGGGTTGGGGCCCAGGTCCGCATCGCCGTCGCCCCAGCGACCGAGCTGCGGATTGTTCGCCGGCGAGGCCAGGTCGAGCGACCAGGCGTCGAGCAGCGCACCGCGCTCGGTGCGGAGGAACCACTGCTTGCCGAGGGCCTGCATGGCCTGGCTGGTGGCGAAGGTGCTGACGCCGAAGGAGTCGTTGGGGCTGGCGATGTGGCCGTCGGCCGCCTGCTGCGACCAGAGCCAGGCGAGGGGCGACACGTAGGCGCCGGCGACCGGCGCGCTCGCCGCCGCCCGCCAGGCGGCGGTCGAGACGTCGATGCGGAGGTCGCTCAGGGCGATGGTGGCCATCGCGGTGGAGTTGGGGTCATCCGCGCCGAAGGCCTGCCAGGCGCCGCTCGGCTGCTGGCGGGCGGCGAGCCAGGCGACGGCGTCGGCGATCGCCGGGTCCGCGGTGGGCACGAGCGACGACCGCAGGGCGATGAGGGCCAGCGCCGTGGTGTCGACGTCCTCGCCGTCGGCCGTGGTGGTGCCGGTGTAGTCCCAGGAGCCGTCGGGGCGCTGGGCGGCTTCGATCTGGTCGACCACGGCGGCGGGCACGCTGCCCACGTTGCCGAGGGCGATGGCCGTGTAGAGCAGGCCGTTGAACTGGGCGCCGAAGTCGTAGGTGCCGTCCGGCTGCGCTCGGGCCTGGAAGCGGGCGACGAGGTCGACCGGCTCGTCCGAATCGTTCGACGGGTCGAAGTCGGTGGCGTCGATGCCGAGCGGCTCGGCCACGAGCGCGGTGACCTTGGCGGCGCGGGCAGCAGCGGCGACGGAGGTGGGGTCGGCCTCGTCGCCGTCGACCAGGTCGTCGAGGGCGTCCAGCCCGTCGAGGCCGCCGTCGGTGGTGGCGGCCTCGACGAAGGCGCGGGCGGCGGCGGTGTCCCAGCCCCGCTCGTCGCTGGAGGCGGCGATGGCGAGCACGGCGTCGGAGGTCTCGAAGCCGGGGAAGCCCACGACCTCGAAGCCGCCATCGTCCTGCTGCTGGGTGAGCAGCCAGGTGAGCGGGGTGGGGACCGCCGTGGACTCGGCGCCCGCCGGGGTGGCGAGCGGCGCGAGCAGGCCGACGCCCACGGCGACGGCCAACGAACGGTGGATCTTCACGATGGTGTTCCTCCTGGCCCCGTTCCTCGAGGGCCGATGGGTCCCGCGACGAGGCGGGACGGGGACCGAGCCGACGGACGCCGGATCGGGGTGGAGGCAGGTCACCTGGCTCCCGGCCTCGATGGACCGGTTACAGCTGCGGGTCAGCGCCGGACTCTCACCGGCTTCCCCTCCGACCCCGCCCGGAGGCGAGACCGGCGCTGGCAACTTCCGGGTTGCCAGCGACCACTACCGGCTGTCACCGTACGAGGCCACGGCGCGGCGGGTCAACCGTCACCCGGATCGGGGACCTTCGGAACCTTGCGCACCACCAGCCCACTCCACGCGGTCACCTGGCTGACCTGGGCGATCGCCGCCGCCGCGGCGGTGCAGATCGCGCCCAACCCGCTCTACGTCGCGCTCGTGCTGGCCATCTCGTTCCTCGTCGTGAGCGCCCACCGCCTCGACACGACGCTGGCGCGCGCCTTCCCGATCCTCGTCGGCCTCGGCGTCGCCTTCGCCGTGCTCCGCGTCGTGCTCACCGCCCTCACCACCCACAGCCCCACCATCGACGGGCCACCCGAGTACCTCTGGTTCACGCTCCCGTCGTTCGGCCTGCCGCGCCTGCTCGGCGGGTTCACCGTGGGCGGCACGATCGAGGGCGACGTCGTCCTCTACGCCGCCGCCCAGGCCTTCGCCGTGGTCGGGATCATGGGGGCGTTCGGCGCGTTCAACGCCGTCGCCTCGCACCACGAGCTGGTGCAGGCGGCGCCCCGCGCCTTCCACGAGCCCGGCCTGATCGTCACCGTCGCCCTGGCGTTCGTCCCCTCGACGATGGCTGCGGTGGCCGACGTGCGCGAGGCCGACCGCGCCCGGACGGGCGGACGGGTGGTGCGCCGGGGGCGGCTCGTGCGCCTGACCGTGCCGATCGTGGAGTCGGGCCTCGAGCGGGCCGTGGCCCTGGCCGAGTCCATGGACTCGCGAGGGTTCGCCCGCCAAGCGCGCGGCGGGGCCGACCGCGTGGCGGCCTGGCTGGGGCTCGGCGCCCTGCTGGCGCTCGGCGGAGGCTTCGTGGCGCTGATCGGACGACGGGGTGCGGTGGCCGCGATCGCCGGTGCCGTGGGCGTGATCGCCCTGGTCGGCGCGGTCGTGCTGTCGTCCCGCGCGGTGCGCACCACCCGGTACCGGCCCCGGCGGCTGGCCCCGCTCGACCTGGCCGTGGGGGCGATCTCGATCGCCGTCCCGATCTCCTTGGCGCTGCTGTCCACCCTGGGCGACCAGCAGCTGTGGTGGAGCGCGCCGCCCGTGACGTTCCCGAGCTTCTCGATCTGGCCGGCGCTCTGCATCGGGCTGCTGGCGGTGCCGGTGCTCGTCCCGCCGCGCCCCGTCCCGGGCATCGAGGAGCCCGCCGAGGCGGCGACGCCCGATCACGCCCTGGCGGCCTCGGCGTGAGCGGCGACGTCGCCTGGCGCGCCGCCTCCTTCGCCTATCCGGGCGCCCCGGCCACGCTCGGCCCTGTCGACGCGGAGGTCGATCCCGGCACCATCGCCCTGGTGGTGGGCGAGTCCGGCTCGGGCAAGTCCACCCTGCTGCGAACGGTCAACGGCCTGGTGCCCCACAGCACCGGCGGACGCTTCTCGGGCGAGGTGGTGGTCAGCGGCCGCTCGACCGCCACCCACCGACCCGCGCGACCTCGCCGACGTGGTGGGGTTCGTGCACCAGACCCCCGAGGCCCAGTTCGTCGTCGACCACGTCGAGCACGACATCGCCTTCGTCCTGGAGAACCTCGGCACCGACGAGCGGGCGATGCGGCGGCGCGTCGAGGAGGTGCTCGACGCGCTCGGCGTCGCCCACCTGCGCGACCGCTCGCCCGCCACCCTCTCGGGGGGCGAGCGCCAACGGTGCGCCCTCGCCGGTGCGCTGGCCAGCGGGCCGCCGGTGCTCGTGCTCGACGAGCCGACCTCGATGCTCGACCCCCAGGGCGCGGACGACGTGATGGCCGCCGTGCGCCGCCTCAACGACGACCTCGGCACCACGGTCATCCTGGCCGAGCACCGCCTCGAGCGGGCCGGCCCGGTGGCCGATCGGGTGCTGGTGGTCGACGACGGGCGGATCGTCGACGACGGCGACCCGGCCGAGGTGCTGGCCGCCCTCCCCGGCGCGCCGCCGGTCACCCACCTGGCCCGGCTGCTCGGTTGGTCGCCGCTGCCCCTCACCGTCCGCGACGCCCGGGCCCGGGCCCGGGGTGCGGAGGTGCCCGAGCGCCTCGCCACCGCCCCCGGGCGCGGGGACGACGCCGCACGCACCCCGGGCCGCACCCTCGTCCGCACCGCCGGCGCGTCGGTGGCCCACGGCGCCCGCACGGTGCTGTCGCCCGTCGACCTCGAGGTGGCCGAGGGCGAGATCGTGGCCGTCCTCGGCCGCAACGGCGCCGGGAAGTCCTCGCTCCTGCGGCTGCTCGCCGGCGCCCACCCGCCGGCCGCCGGTTCCGTCGCCGCCGAGGTCCCAGTAGCGCTCGTGCCCCAGGAGCCCGACTCGCTGCTGTTCCGGGCCACCGTGCGAGCCGAGGTCGAGAGCACCCTCGCCCTGCTCGGGCGCCGCGATCCCGCGGCGGTGGAGCGCTGGCTCGGTCGGCTCCGCCTCGCCGAGCTCGCCGACCGCCACCCGCGCAGCCTCTCGGTGGGCCAGCGCCAGCGCGTGGCCATCGCCGCCGTCGCGGTGGGCGACGCCCCGGTGCTGCTCCTCGACGAGCCCACCCGAGGGATCGACGCCACCTCCCGCCTGGC
>JAGQSL010000171.1:6120-10320 GCA_020439525.1 Acidimicrobiales bacterium
GCCGGCGAGGTCGTGGCCGAGGGCGAGGCCCGCGAGGTGCTCGCCGGGTCGCTCTTCGCGCCGCAGGTGCTGCGGGTGCTCCCACCGTTCCTCACGGTCGCCGAGGTGGAGCGGGCGCTGGCCGCCGCCGGAGGCCGCCCGTGACCGCGCTCGCCACGCCCGCCGCGGTCCCGCTCGGCCAGCGGCCGCCGATGGTCGACCGGCTGCGCGCCTCCGCGGTGTACGTGCTCATGACCGTGCTGGGCGCCGGCGCGTTCCTCTACCCGTTCTGGCTCCCGTCCGACGCCCTCCAGAGCCAGGCCCACGCCGGCGACGCGCCGCTCGTGGCCGCCGCGGTCGGCGCCCTGGCGGTCGTGGCCGTCGCCATGGAGCTGCGCCGGGGGACGATGACCGGCGCGACCGTCGCCCTGCTCGGGATGCTGTCGGCCCTCGCCGGGCTCATGAAGCTGCTCGACCTGCCCGGCGGCGGGTCGGGCCTGTTCTTCCTGGTCATCCTGGCCGGCGCCGCCTTCGGGCCCCGCTTCGGGATGCTGCTCGGGCTCACCTCGTTCGCCGTCGCGGCCGTGCTGTCGGGCGGCATCGGGCCGTGGCTGCCCTTCCAGATGCTGGCCCTCGGCTGGATGGCCGCCGGCGCCGGCTGGCTCGGGCGGGCGACGAGGCGGCTGCCACCCTGGGGTGAGGTCGTGGTGCTCGCCGCCTACGGCTGGGTGTGGGGCTTCGTGTTCGGCGCCATCCTCAACCTCTGGTTCTGGCCGTTCCAGCGCGGCGGCGAGCTCTCGTGGGCGCCGGGCATGGGCCTGGCCGACACCCTCCGCACCTACTGGTCGTTCTACGTCGCCACGTCACTGGCCTGGGACGCCGCCGGGGCCTTCGCCAACGCGGTGATCCTGCTGATCGTCGGTCGGCCCCTCATGGCCACCCTGCGCCGCTACGCCGACCGCCTCGAGCCCGTCGCCGTGCTCGAACCGGCCACCTGACCAGCACCTACCTACGCGGCCCGGCGGCCTACCTATGGCGGCGGCCGCCGGACGGGCCGACGATCCGGTCATGACCCGCCGACCGCTCGCCCTGGCCCTCCTGCTCGTCGCCTCGCTGGTGCTCGCCGCCTGCGGCGGTTCGTCCGACGCCGCCTCCGACCCGCCGTCGAGCGCCTCCGCCGACGCGGCCGACGGCGGCGCCGTCGACGACGCGGGCGTGGAGGCGGCGCTCGAGCAGGCGGCGCCCGACGGGACCGTCGAGGTCCCGTCGGAGGACGGCGCCACCACCATCGCCGAGTACTCGGCGGGCAGCAGCGGCTACGAGCCGGCGAACGCCGAGGAGCTGGCGCAGCTGCTGGCGGTGGTGGGCACCGACGCCGACGGCTACCTGACCGACGACGCGTTCGTCGTCCGCACCGCCGAGGCGGACGCAGCCGTGCTGTGCCTCACCGCCGAGGGCATGGACATCGAGACCTACCGCGTCATCCCGGTGCGCCCCGACGGCACCGGTGTCGACTGCGCCGCCTGACCCGACCCTCCGACCGATCCCACGACCCGAGGAGCTCCCATGACCCACCCGCCCCGCCACCTTGCCCTGGCCACCTCGGCGACCGCCCTGCTGCTGCTCGCCGGCTGCGGCGCCGCCGCCGACAAGGTCGCCGAGAAGGCCACCGAGAAGGCGATCGAGTCGCAGACCGGCGGGAACGTCGACCTCGACGCGGACGACGGCTCCTTCACCATCGAGACCGACGAGGGCACGTACTCGTCGGGGACGGGGAAGGCGCCCGACTCCTGGCCCGACGACGTGCCGCTGCCCGACGGGCTCGAGGTCCAGGTGGGCACCGAGTCCGACACCGCGGACGGTCGGCTCGTGTCGATCATCGGCACCGTGAGCTCGACGCCCGACGAGGTGCTGGCCGACATGAAGGACGCCCTCGCCGACTGGGAGATCTCCGACGAGGTCACCGTCACCGGCAGCCAGGGCGCCACCACCAGCGCCCAGTTCGAGCGCGACGGCCGCCGGGTGACCTTCACCGCCACGGCGGGCGACGACGGGGTCACGGCCATCACCCTCGGGGAGACCACCCTCCCCTGACCCCCGCCGTCGGGCCGGGCCGGCGGGAGCCCGGCCCGGCGGGGCCGCGCCGTCCGCGATGATCGGGGGATGCCCCCGGCCGCCGACCCCTCGTGGCCGTTCGCCGGGCGCGGTGGGGAGCTGGCCACGATCGCCGCCCACCTCCGCGACGACCGCACGACCGCGGTGGTGATCACCGGTGATGCCGGCAGCGGCAAGACCCGGCTCGCCGCCGAGGCGCTGTGCGGCGCCGCCCTCCCGCCGATGTGGTGGCACGCCACCCCGGCCACCGCCGCGCTGCCCCACGCGGTGCTGTCGTCGATCGTGGCGCCCGACGAGCTGGAGGACCCAGCGGTGCTCTACCGCCGGGTCGCGGCCGGGGTGCTCGACGCCGGCGGCGTGGTGGTGGTCGACGACGGCCCGCACCTCGACGCCCGATCGGCCGACCTGCTCCGTCGACTCGTCGACGCCGGCAAGGCCCGGGCGGTCGTCACGGCGCGAGCCGGCGTGCCCGTGCCCGGCTGGCTCGACTGGCTGTGGCTCGGCGAGGGCACCCGCCACGTCGAGCTCGGCGCCCTGGACGGCCCGGCGATCGACGACCTGGTGGGCGCGGTGCTCCCCGAGATCGAGCCCGATCGGCGACGCCGCCTGGTCGACCAGCTCGGCGAGCGCACGAGGGGCAACGCCCTCTTCCTGCGCGAGCTGCTCGCCTCCCAGCGGGCCGCGCTCGATCGCGGGGACCCGGTCGATCCCGCCCTGGCCACCCCCGCCCCGCTGCGGCGGGTGCTCGAGGCGCGGGTGGCCGACGCGGGCACGGGAGCCACCGAGCTGCTCGCCGCCCTCGGCCTCTTCGGCTCGCTCTCGCTCGACGCCGCCGAGCACCGCTTCGGCGACGAGGTCCTCGGGGCCGCCGAGCGCGCCGGGCTGATCGCCGTCGATCTCGCCGGCCGGGCGACGGTCCGCCCGGCGCACCCGCTGCTCGCCGAGGCGGCCACGTCGACGATGACGTCGGTCGCTCGCCGGCGGGCCGTGGCCGAGCTGGCCGGCTCGGTGCTCGGCGATCCGGCCGCCACCGGTGCCGAACGGCTGGCCGCGGTGGCCGCGCAGCTCGACCACGGCGGCGCGGTGCCGGGCGAGGCCCTCGCGGAGGCGGCGCGCCTGGCCTTCGCCGAGCTCGACCACGAGCTGGCCGTGCGCTTGGCGAGCGCGGCCCTCGAGGCGGGCGACCGCTTCGAGGCCTGGGTGGTCCTGGGCGCCGCCCACTCCGGCGCCGGTCGCGCCGACGAGGCCGAGGTCGCCCTGCGCAACGCCCTCGATGCCGCGACCACCGACGACGAGCTGGCGCGTGCGGCCGGACGCCTCTCCGTGCACCTCGTGGCCCACGGCCCCCGCATCGGGGAGGCCGAGACCCTGCTGTCCGGCGTCGCTTCGCGCCTCGCCGACCCCGACGCCGTCGCCTTCCTCGCCGCCGACCGGGCCAAGCTGGCATCGATCCGCGGCGACCTGGCGGCCGCAGCCGCCGCCCTGCCCGACGACGGCGACGGCGTGGCCGCGCTGAACGGGGCGATCGTGACCGCCTACGCCCAGGCGATGGCCGGCGACGTGGCCGCCACCCACGCCACCATCGAGCGCGCCCTGCCGCTCGCCGACGCCCACCGCGACGTGCTGCCGTGGTCGGGCGAGCTGGTGCGCTTCAGCGGGGTGCTCGCCACGCTCGCCGCCGACGGGCCCGCGGCGGCGGTCGCCCACGCCACCGCCGAGCTCGAACGCACCGCCGACGCCGCGCCCGGGACGTGGCGCTACCTCCGCGGGCTGGCGGCGAGCGCTGGCGGTGAGCTCGACCGGGCCGACCACGACCTCGCTCGCGCCGTCGACGAGCTGGTCGCCCACGACCTGATCGGGGCGCGGCCCCTGGCGATCGCCACCCTGGCGTGGGCACGCGCCCAGGCGGGCGAGGTCGCCGAGGCCCGGAGGCTGCTCGACGAGGCGCTCGAGCTCGGCGCGGCGGACGGTCGGGTGCAGGTCCAAGCCGCGGTGGCCGACCTCTGGTGCGACGCGGTGGAGCGCGGCGGGCCACCCCGAGCGGCCGCCGCGCTCGGTGCGGCCGACGCGGCCCGCGCCGGCGGCCAGCAGCTCTCCGCCGTGCTC
>JAGQSL010000172.1 GCA_020439525.1 Acidimicrobiales bacterium
GCCGCAAGTTCGCCAACGCTTCGCTAGAGGCGATCGGCCTCTCGCTCGAGGTGCGGGCGTTCGGCGTGAACGCCGAGGTCGCCGAACGCCTCTCGGAGGCGACGAAGGCCGAGGTGCGTCCGATCTACGTGAGCCAGCTGCTCCAGCGGGTGGTCACGGCCGCGTACCAGCTGTTCGCCATCGCCATCTTGCTGATCGGGCTGTGGGCGGTCTACGCGGTCATCGATCGGCCGTTGGCGGCACTCGGCGCGATCGTGGTGATGCTCGTCCGCTCGATGAACATGACCAGCAACCTCCAGGGCTACTACCACACCATCGTGGAGGCGGCGCCGTTCACCGAGAACCTGGCGCGGGAACGGGCGCGCTTCCGTGCCTCGAAGCCGTCCTCGGGCGCGTTGGCGACGCCCACCTCGCCGGAGCTCTTGTTCGATCACGTCAGCTACCGCTACGCCCCCAACGCCGCCCTGGCGCTCGACGACGTCAGCTTCACGATGCCCTTCGGCGAGGCGGTGGGCGTGGTCGGTCCGTCGGGCAGCGGGAAGTCCACGCTGATCCAGGTGCTGCTGCGCCTGCGTGCTCCGGGCGAGGGCCAGTTCTTCGTCGGCGGCACGCCGGCGGACGAGCTCGATGACGACCTGTGGTTCCGGCAGGTGGCCTTCGTCCCCCAGGACTGCCGGACCATCAACGACACCGTGCTCGAGAACATCCGGTTCTTCCGGCCGTGGATCAGCGACGAGGAGGTGCACGAGGCCGCCCGCCGCGCCCACGTCCACGACGAGATCCTCGCCATGCCCGAGGGCTACCTGACCCCGCTCGGGAGCCGTGGTGGCAGCCTCTCGGGCGGCCAGCGGCAGCGGGTGGCCATCGCCCGGGCCCTGGCCGCACGACCGCAGCTGCTGGTGCTCGACGAGCCGACCTCGGCGCTCGACATGCGCAGCGAGTCGCGGGTGCACGAGACCCTCACCGAGCTGCAGGGGTCGGTGACGATGCTGATCATCGCCCACCGGCTGTCGACGCTCAACACGTGCGACCGGATCATGGTCCTGCACGACGGCCACCTGCAGGCGTTCGGCGAGCGGTCCGAGCTCGAAGCCGGCAACGAGTTCTACCGGGAGGCGATCGCCCTCTCGAAGCTGCGGTCGTGAGCCGACGTCGGGCCTTCGAGGCCACCGGGATCGAGGTCTTCGAGCGGTTCGTCGGGCGTCCCGGCAGCGACTACATCGCCAGCGGCTACGCGCTCGGCACCATCGCCGAGATCGTCGAGCGCCGGCAGCCTCGCGCCGTGCTCGAGGTCGGCGCCGGCATCGGGACCATCACCACCGCGGTGCTCGAGGCGAGCGACCGGGCCGGCGGTGCCGTGCAGCACCACGTCGCCGTCGAGGACGTGCCGTTCTGCCTCGAGCAGCTCGCCGCGAACCTCGGCGCCCGCCGCGGCGAGGTGGAGGTCGTCGACCGGGCGCGCGACCTGCCGTCCGACGCGGGCCCCTTCGACCTGGTGATCGTCGACGGCGGCTACACCGATGACCTCCTGCCGGAGCTGCGCTCGACCTTCGGGCCCGACGCGGTGGCGGCCGAGGTGGACGCGTGGACCGCCCTCGTGGCTCCCGGGGCCACCGTGCTCTTCGAGAACGAGCGTGGCGCCCAGCGGGCCCGCTTCGAGGCGCAGGTCGCTCGCCCGTTCGCCTACGAGCGTCGGCGCCCCTTCGACGGCACGCCTGGCGTGCACCTGTACCACCTCGAGCCGTCGCCGGCGCTGGTGGCCCGGGCCCGGGCCCGCTCGGCCGTCGACGCGGCGTGGCACCCGCACGCGCTGCGCACGATCCGGCGCGTGAACCATCGCCTGGGTCGGCCGCCGCTCGGGGTTCGCCCGGCGGTGGCGCGAGGCGGCGACACCAGCTGAGGCGCTCCGGGCCCGACGCTCAGAACCACTGCTCGAGGCGGTCGAGCGCGATCCAGAACCCCTCGCCGTCGTTCTTGTGGCCCTGCCAGATCTCGGGGATGAACCCCACCCCGGGCGCGAGGCGATCGAGCTGCGCGGCCAGCACCGGCCAGTCGATGTCGCCTTCGCCGACCTGGATGCCCTCGCCGTCGGTCCCGTGGGCGTCGACCAGGTGGAGGTGGCGGACGTAGGGGCCCACCTCCTCCACGAACTCCGAGAAGCTGACGCCGCGGTGGTTGCACGCCAGCTTGGAGTGCGACACGTCGAGGCACAGGCCGATGCCCGCGTCCCGCGCGAACTGCGCGGTGTCGGCGGCGTCCACGAAGAGGTTGCAGTGCAGCTGCCCGCCGAGGTACCAGGGGAAGGGGGGGAGCGTCTGGGCGACGACCTCGACGCCGGTCAGGTCGAGGCGCGAGAGGCCCTCGATGACCCGGTCGTAGCGGGCGGCGCGCTCGGTGACGGCGAGCGGGTGGTCGGCGCTGAACCCGCCGAGGCTGACGATGACGATGGGGTCCTCGGTCCCGGTGAACGACGCGGCGATCGTGCGGGCGACGTCGAGGGTGCGGGCCAGCTCGTCGAGCGAGCGCTGCCACCAGGCGTCGTCGTCGGCCGCCAGGTTCAAGATGTGATCGCCGGGGAACAGGTCGGGGCTGTGCACCGCGCAGGCGAGGTCGAGCGGCTGGGGCAGGAAGGTCGCCGGGTCGAGGTCGAGGTCCTGGTACGACAGGTGGAACTCCACGAAGTCGGGCTTGGCCTTGGCGACGATCGCGTCGAGGTCGTGGTAGCGCACCGGGAGGCCCCACGGTCGCCGGAAGGCGTAGTCGCGGGCGTCGACGCGATGGTCGTCGAGGTCGGACGGGTAGAAGAAGTCATCGGCGGCCACGGCGCGCGCCAGGGTCCTCCCGATGAGCTCGCCACGGCGGTTGGGCTGGAGGCCACGCCCGGGGCTCTTCACCTTCACGGCGTCGCTGGTCACGACCTCGCCCGCCGCGAGGTCGCGGGCGGCGACGAGGCTCTTGGCCAGCGTGACCCGGTTCATCGCCTCGCCCTGGCTGATCGTGCGCACCTCGCCCGTGCCGAGGCTCTCCTCGACCTGGCGGATCTCGCTCACCATGCGAGCCATCTCCCCGGGCAGGAGGCTCACCTTGTGGTCGTTGCCCTCGAGCGAGCGGTCGGTGGTGAGGTGCTTCTCGATGATCCTCGCCCCGAGCGCGACGGCGGCGAGGGGGACGTGCCACCCCCGCTCGTGGCCCGAGTAGCCGACGGGGCAGCCGCCGATGCGGCGGAGCGCGTCGAGGTAGCGCAGGTTCACGTCCTTGTAGGGCGACGGGTAGGTGCTGTTGCACTGGAGCAGGGCGTAGGCGGCACCGTGGCGCTGCAGCACCTCGACGGTCTGGATGATCTCGGCGTCGGTGGACATGCCGGTGGACACCAGGACGGGCTTGCCCGTGTCGGCGATGGCGGCCACCAGGTCGTGGTTGGTGAGGTCGGCGGAGGCGACCTTGTAGCCGGCCAGGCCGTAGGCCTCGAGCAGCTCCAGGCTGGCGACGTCCCACGGCGTGCACAGCGGCACGATGCCGAGCTCGGTGCAGCGATCGAACGCCCGGTACAGGTCCTCGGCGGGGAGGTGGAAGCGGTCCAGCAGGTCGAGGGTGTACTGGGCGCCGAGGTCCTCGCCCTCTCGACCGCTCGTCCGGTAGAGCGAGTCCAGGTCGCGCAGCTGGAACTTGGCGCAGTCGACCCCCGCCTCGGCGGCCCGCTCGACGAGCTCGAGGGCGGCATCGACGCTGCCGTTGTGGTTGATCCCGATCTCGGCGATCACGAAGGTCGGCGATCCGTCGCCGATCGTGCGGTCGCCGATGCGCAGCTCGCCCTGGCCGGCGGTGGCGATGGCCACCAGGTGGCCCTGCTCGTCGACCACGGGGACGAACCGCACCCGATCGTCGAGGAGGGCGGCGAGCGCGTCGGGGTCGGCCCCGAGCGGGGCGCGCCGAGGGTTCGGGTTGGCGATCTCTCGGACCGGTCGATGCAGGTCCAGCTCGTGCTGGTCCAGCACCCACCGCCGGAAGTCGCCGTCGGTGAGCACCCCGGCGAGGCGGCCGTCTCGCTCGACGAGGAAGACCGCGCCGTGCTTGTGCTCGGAGATGTGGGCGAGGGCGTCGACGATGGGCGCATCGGCGGCGCAGCTCCACGGTCGCAGGTCGCGGGTGATGATCACGTTGCTCCTTCGCCCCGGGCCGGCGCTCGACTCGGTCCGGCGCCCCCCGGCGGACTCGTCGGGGACGATCCTAGAGGGCGGCGCCCGGTACCTCGGCGGTCGGGTCCCAGGATCGATCGGGGCGCGCCCGGGCGACGGGCACCGGCCGGCGTCGGCGTCCGTCGTGCTCCTCGACCGGTGCGTCTCGGACCTCGTCCTCGCCGACCACCCGGATGAACGCCACGGCGAAGGCGAACGCGACCGCGACGATGCGGATGTTCGCGTAGAACATCTGGGCCATCGACCACACGAGGAACGTGACGGCGAGGTAGCGATCGTTGGTGGCGCGCACGATCGCTCCCCAGGCCAGCGAGAGCAAGATCACCAGGGAGACGATCCCGACGGCCCCGTGCTCGCTCAGCATGCGGGTGAACTCGGTGTGGGAGGACGCTTCGTCCTTGCACGCGTCGTTGCGGAGCTTGCACACGTCGTAGCTGAGGCGCTGGTACTTGGTCATCCCGGGGCCGACACCGAAGATCGGGTGCTCGGCGAACACGTCGAGGTCGCTCGATGCCAGGTCGGTGCGGCCGGTCTCGGTGTTGGTGAACCGCTCCTTGAAGGCGCCCTGCGTGAAGTTGTCGAGGCGCGGGATCACCACGAAGTACCCGAGCGCGAACACGACCGCGACGACGGCGACCGCCCGGCGCCGACCCTGCGGGTTGTTGGCCAGCATCAGCGCGAGCGCCGCCACGGCGAAGGCCGTGGAGAACATGCCGCCGCGGCTGAAGGTCAGCAGGCTCTGCACGGCGGCGGCGGCGCCGACCAGCCCGGCGAGGACGCGCGCCACGAACTCGGTCTCGACGATGGCGAGCAGGACGCAGGCGAGCACCGTCAGGCCGAGCACGCTCGACACCTGCACGGGCCCGAAGCCGCCGCTCGCGGTGAAGTTCGAGGCGTCGCTGAAGACGAGCTGCTCACCGGTGCCGAGGTAGTCGCTCAGGTTGGTCGCGGCGATGGCGAGCGGGCCGACGCCCGTGATCGCCAGCGTCCAGAGCATCCGCCGGTACAGCCACGGTGCGACGGCGACCTGGCTCAGCCAGACGATCAGGACGGCGATCGCGAGCGGCCCGGCGAGGCTGAACGCGATCAGCTGCCGAGCGTTGCCCGCCGTGGCGGCGATGGTGAGCGTTGCGGACGGGATGAGCAGGCCCACGTACAGCAGGGCCCGTCGGCCCAGGTGGTTGATGGCCGGGTACACCAAGATCACGGCGAGCACCGAGATCAGGATCATCAGGTAGGGGCCGAGCTGGTAGGGCACCGGGGCGCGGGCCTGGCGCCAGACGATCTCGGCGCCGGTGATGTACGCGCTCAGCAGGAGGCACAGCATCGCGTCGCGGCGGGCGACGGCGTAGACGACGAGGCCCACGATGACCGCGGCCTGCACCAGCCCGACGGTGGGCCGGAGGAAGATGACGCGGCCCAGCACCGCTTGGGCCATCACGAGCACGAGCAGGAGCGCTGGCCGGGGCAGGGCGACGCGTTGGGGCTCGGCCCCGAACGTGACGGTGCCGGTCCCCCGGGGATCCGTCCGAGCCTGGACGACGGGGTGGAGGCGGACCGTCTCCAGCGGCTCCGGGGTCATGACCTGCTGGTGGCGGGCTCGTCCTCGTTCGTGGGGACCATCGTCTCGGAAGGAGCCTCGGGCTCGCCCTGGCCCTCGCCCTCGTCGGCACCGACGGGGAGGGCGGTGCGCGTCAGGGCGGCGGTGTCGGGCCCACGGCGACCGAGCAGCCGATCGAGGAACGGGATGCGCGATCGGCTGGTGTAGCCGTAGTACTCGAGGAAGGAGTTGTAGGTCGACTCCACCGGGACGCCGTTGAGCACGGTGCCGAGCATCGGGCAGCCGACCTGGGAGAGCAGGTCGACCCCGTGGCGGACCACCCGCCGGGTGGTCCGGTTGGCGGCGGCGAGGTAGATCGCGCCGTCGACGCACCGGCTCAGCACGAGCGCATCGGTCACGGGGAGGACCGGCGGGCAGTCGAGCAGCACGATGGAGTACCGCCCGGCGAGCTCCTCGATGATCCGTGCCGTGCGGTTGACGCTGAGCAGCTCGGAGGGGTTGGGCGGCCGGGGCCCCGACGCCAGCACGTCGATGTTCGGATGGAGCGGCGAGGTCTGGAGGGCCTCGTCGAGCGTGAGGTCGCCGAGCACGACCGAGGTGAACCCGACGTTGCCGTCCACCTGCAGGAACCGGTGGATGCGCGGCTTGCGCAGGTCGCAGCCCACGACGGCGACGCGCTTGCCCGCCTGCGCGAACGCGAGCGCGAGGTTGGACACGACCGTGGTCTTGCCCTCGCCCGAGCCCGAGCTCGTCACCTGGAGCACCCGGGTGGGGCGCTCCACCTCGATGTACTGGATCGCCGTGCGCAGGCCGCGGTAGGCCTCGGCGACCGCGGACATCGGATCGGTGGCGGTGACCAGCGTCGGCGAGCTGCTCTCCCGCCACGAGTGGTCGAGCGGGACCACACCGATCACCGGCAGGTCCTTGATCGCCCGCTCGAGGTCGTCCTTGGTCCGCAGCGAGTCGTCGAGCTGGTCGCGCAGGAACGCCGCCGCGATCCCGAGGAAGAGCCCGACGGCGAGCGCCTGGATGACATCGGTCATGATCGTGGGCGAGATCGGCGCGGAGGGGACGGTGGCGGGGTTCAGGACCTGGACGCCGCCGGTCGTGTTCAGCCGCTCGCTGAGCTGCAGCTGGTTGAGCGTCGTCTTGTACTGGTCGAGGCTCGCCTGGGCGGCGGCTCGCTCCGCATCGGTCTGCTGGCGGACCTGCTCGCGCTGAGCGTTGAGCCTGCTGTACTCCAGGCTGCTCGGATCGGTGAGGAGGATCCGGTTGTCGAGCTCGGCGACGGGGGCGTTGATCTCGTCGACCTGGGCCTGGAAGGCGTCGATCTGCTCCTGCACGACCTTCTTGGTCTCGACGATGTCGGCGGTGAGGGCGGTGAGCCGGCTCGTCTGGTACACGGAGGCGTACGTGTTGACCCGCTCGGCCGCCTCCTCCCCGTTGTCGGCCGTCGCCGAGAGGATGAAGACGTCGTCGTCGCCGCCGGCGGTGGCGGTCACGGAGACGGGGGAGCCGTACTCCTTGGCCACCGCCTCGCGGATGGCGCTGCTGTTCACGATCCGCAGCTCGTTCTGCAGGGCGCGGGCCGGATCGGTCGGTGAGCCGAACGGGTTCAAGATGTTGTCGGACTGCTTGCCCTGGAGCAGCATCTGGGTCGACGCCCGGTACACGGGGGTGGCGCGCAGGTCGGTGTAGAGGGTGAAGCCCACGAGGATCACGACGGTGCCGACGACGTAGATCCAGCGCCGGCGCAAGATGTCGAGGTACTGGTTGAGGTTGACCTCGGACCTGTCCTGGGTCGCGTACATCCCCTGATCTCCTGCCCCCCGGTCAGGGCTACGACAACCGTCCCGCAGCAGTATGCCGCATGGGGCTTCTCCTCAACGATCGGGTGAGCGCCCGAGCACCCGCCGGTACGTCGCCGCCACCGCCCGGGTCAGGTGGGCCTGGTCGAACCGCTCCTCCGCCAGCGCTCGGCCCCGCTCGCCCATCGCCCGCCGGCCGGTGTCGCCGAGCTGGACGATCGCCTCGATCGCGGCGGCGAGGCCGGCCGGATCACGTGGCTCGGGGACGAAGCCGACCTGGTCGGATCGGATCGATCTGGTGATCTCCCCCGTGTCGGAGGCCACGAACGGCAGCCCGGCGGCGAGGTACTCCAGCACGGCCACGGGACCGGTCTCGTTCTTGGTGGCCAGCAGGCCGCCGTCCGCGCCGGCCAGGAGGGCGGGGACGTCGTCGCGCGGCCCGACGACGCGGAGGCTGCCTTCGACGCCGAGCGACCGGGCGAGGGCGGCGCAGCGCTGGGGGTAGTCGGTGTCCGACGGGATCCGACCGACGATCACGACGCCCAGCCGCTGGCGGACGCTCGGCTCGAGCGCCGCCAGCGCCCGGTAGAGGGTCGGCTGGTCCTTCTGGTGCCGGAAGTGGGCGAGCATCACGAGCACCACCTCGCGATCGGCGAGGTCGAACGTGGCGCGGAGGTCGACGGGAGCGACGTCGCGGAACCGCCGGACGTCGACGCCGTTGACGGCGAGGGTCACGCGCTCGGGCGGGAGCCCGACCGCCTCGATCGCCCAGCGGCACAGCCGGCGGTCGACGCCGAGGTAGTGGTCGACGCCACTCCGCAGCGGGGCCCGAAGCGACCAGGGAGCCGACCGATCCAGGTGCAGCGCCCCGTAGTGGTCGTGGAAGACGTGCGGGATCGCGGCCAGGCCCGCCCGGCGGGCCAGGGCGACGAACTGCATCGTCCCTCGCCCGTGGCTGTGGATGACGTCGATCTCCTGCGTGCGGACGAAGCGGACGAAGCGAGCCAGCCCCCGAGGGTCCCATCGGCGTCGCCGCCCGAGCACCTCGACCGCGACGTCGGGTGCGAGCTCGTCGCGCATGGGCCCGTCGTGCCGGGTGGAGCACACCACGACCTCGTGGTGCTCCCGGTCGAGGGAGTTCGACAGGTCGACCGCGACCCGTTCGGCGCCACCGACGGCGAGCGTGTCGAGGGCGGTGAGGACCCGGATCCGCCCGCCGCTCATCGTCGGGCCGATCCCCGTCGGGCCGCCGCACCGAGGGCGCGGACCACGTCGGCGGCCACGGCCCGCACGGCCGCCCCGTCGTGGCCGTAGCCTCCCTGCCGCGCCTCGGCCAGCACGGCACGGGTGCGATGGCGGCCCATCGCGGCAGTCTCGGCGCGGTGGCGATGGTGCCGGGCGACGGCGGCGAGCTCCCGCGCGGCCTCCTCGTCGCCGCCGCAATCGCCCCGGGCCGCCGCCGCCTCGAGCTGCTGGGCCGCCACGAGGTGGGCTCGAACGAACTCGTCGCTCGCGTCGGTGGCGGCGCGCTGCGCCGTGCGTCTCAGCCGGCGTGCCCGGACGGTCGGGCGATCGAGGCCCGTGGCCTGGTCGTCGTGCACCCGGAAGTCGAGCAGGCGCTCGTCGAGCGCCACCACCGTGCCGATGGTGGCCGCCACGAGCGCGATCCACCGGTCGTGACCCATCGGCGACGCGGGGTCGTCGAGGACCTCGGGGAAGGGGAGGGCCAGATCGATCGCTCGGCGCCGTACGACCATGGTGCAGCCGGTGGCGACCGGTCGGCGGGCGATCGTGCCGGCCTCCACCACGGGGTGGGCTCGCAGGTGGCCACGCTGGTCGCGCGCCGCCCAGAGCGAGCGGCTCGGGCGCGCGATCGGCGATCGGCGGTGCGTGGGCCGGCCCCGGGCGTCGATCAGGCCGGCGTCGGAGAAGAGGAGGCTGATGGTGGGATCCTCGTCGAGCAGCTCCATCGTGCGCCGGAGCTTCCCCGGGTGCCACACGTCGTCCTGGTCGGCGAGCGCCACCACGGCACCCGTCGCCCTCCCCAGCGCTCGCTCGAAGTTGCGGGTCGGCCCCAGCCGGACGTCGTTGACCTCGACCGACACGGCGAAGGGCGCGGTCCGCTCGAAGGAGCGGAGCAGGTCGAGCGTGCCGTCGCTCGAGCCGTCGTCCCCCACGATGAGCTCGTCGGGGAGCCGGGTCTGCGCGGCCAGCGAGGCGAGCATCGGGGGGAGCCAGCGCGCGCCCTCGTAGGTGCAGAGC
This sequence comes from Acidimicrobiales bacterium, assembly GCA_020439525.1. Lineage (GTDB taxonomy): Bacteria > Actinomycetota > Acidimicrobiia > Acidimicrobiales > Iamiaceae > Aquihabitans. The sequence continues at coordinate 9,828 of JAGQSL010000172.1, forward strand.
ACCACGCTGAGGTCGCTTCGACGGTCCTCGCCCTCCTCCTCCAACCTCGACGCTCCTGCCCTCGTTGCTCGCGGTCTCCGGGCTCGCACCCACACTAGGATCAGGGTCTTGAGGTCCCCGAGTCGCCGCCGCGCCGGGTCGACGCAGCCACGACGGCGTCCGGGCCGGGCGCACCGGCCACGGACCGTCGCCTTCCTCAGCGACCTGCCCCACCACCAGGTCGACGGCCAGCTGCACGGCGCGACCCCCGTGGTGGCCCAGCTCGCCCGCTGGGGCGCCCTGTTCGACGAGCTGGTGGTGTGCAGCCCGCTCCTCCCGGGCCCCCCGCCGCCGGGCTTCTCGCCGCTTCCCGGTCGCGTCCGGTTCGAGGAGGTCCGAGCGGGCGGCGGCAACACCCGGATCGCCAAGCTCGGCCTGGTGGTCCGGATCCCCGGGTGGGCGTGGCGGACGCGGCGCCTGGCTCGGCGCGTCGACGCGGTCGTCCTGCGCTGCCCGTCGAACGTCGCCGCGGTGGCGCTGCTCTCCACCTGGCGGGCCGTGCCGTTCCGGGCCGCGATCTACGCCGCCGCGTGGGAGGGCTACCCCGGCGAGCCTCGGCCGTACGCGCTCCAGCGAGGGATCCTGGCCAGCCGGTGGTTCGAGGGACCCACCCTCGTGTACGCCCAGGATCCCGACGGGCATCGGCTCGAGCCGTCGTTCAGCCCGTCCCACGACCAGCGAGCCTGGGCCGCAGCAGCGCCGGCCGCCGAAGCGAGGGTGGCCCGGATCGCCACGGCCCCACCCGAGGGGCCGTGGCAGCTGGTCGTGGTGGGGCGCCTCACCCCCAACAAGAACCAGGCCGTGGCGATCGAGGCGCTCGCGCTCCTCGTCGCCCGAGGCCTCGATGTGCGCCTCGAGGTGATCGGGACGGGCCCGCAGCGAGCGGCGCTCGAGGACCGGGCCCGCCGGCGAGGCGTCGCCGACCGCGTCGCCTTCCTGGGCGAGGTGGACCACGACGTCGTGCTCGAACGCCTGGCGGCGGCTGACCTCCAGCTGCTCCCCACGCGTCACGAGGGGTACGGCAAGGTGCTCCTGGAGGGCATGGTCGTGAGCGTCGTCCCCGTCCTGGCCGACGGGCCCGCCGCGGAGGAGATCGGTGGCGGCGGCCGCCGCGGGATCGTGGTGGATGCGTCGCGACCCGAGGCCTTCGCCTCCGCCGTGGCTGACCTGCTGGCGGATCGTCCTCGGTGGCATGCGATGGCGACCGAGGCGAGGGCCTACGCTGGGAGCCGCACGGTCGAGTCGTTCGAGGCGCGGGTCCGCGAGGTGCTCGAAGGACACTGGGGGGTCCGCTTGCGGGATGTGGATGCTGAAGCCAGAGAAGGGCGCGCGTGAGGTCGGTACGAAGGCGTCGAGAGGTCGATGAGCCCGATGGCCCGTCGTCGTTCCTCATCGTCACGCAGTACTTCGCCCCCGAGCGGGGGGCGGCGCAGGTCCGCCTGGCGGCGATCGCCCACGAGCTGACCCGCCGGGGCCACCGCGTCGAGGTGCTCACCGCCATCCCCAACTACCCCACCGGGCGCTGGTTCGAGGGCTGGCGGCGACGACTGATCCAAGAGCAGGTGGAGGACGGGCGCCGGGTGATCCGGCTCTGGATCTGGCCGGCGATCGGCAGCGGCATCGGCCGCTGGCTGAACCACCTCTCGTTCGCACTGCTGGCTCCCTTGGGGCTCCGGGCTGCCCGGCGGCCTGACTGGGTCTTCCTCGAGTACCCCGCCCTCCCCGCCGCGGTCCCCGTGCTGTGGTGGAGCCGGAGGCGCGGCGGTCGCGTCGCGGTCAACGTCGCCGACCTGTGGGTCGATGCCGCCATCGACGCCGAGGTGATCCCCGGTCGGCTGGCGACCGCGCTCGCGCAGCGCGTCGAGCGGTGGGCGCTCGACCGAGCCGATGTCGTCAACGCCGTGTCGGAGGGCGTCGCCGACGCCCTCGTGGCGAAGGGCGTGGGACGAGATCGGATCCGGTGGCTCCCGAACGGGGTGGACCCGGCGATGTTCCGACCGGGGCCGGTCCCCGACGGGGTGCGCGAGGAGCTCGGCCTGCCCGATGGGCACGACCTGGTGCTCTACGCCGGCACCCACGGCTTCGTGCACCAGCTCGACGTCGTCCTCGAGGCGGCGACCCAGCTGGCCGACCTGCCCGTGCTGGTGGTCTTGGTCGGCGACGGGTCCGAGCGCGAGCGCCTGGTGCGCCGGGCGGCGGCGCTCGGCCTCGCCAACGTGCGCTTCCTCCCGTCGGTGTCGCCGGAGCGCGTCGCGGCCTACCTGCGGGCGGCCTCGGTCGGGCTGGCGACGGTGCGAGCGGGAGCGGTCTACGAGTCCGTGCGATCGGCGAAGATGCTGCCCGTGCTCGCGTCCGGGATCCCCCTCGTCTACGCCGCGTCCGACGAGGGCGCGGCGATCGTCGAGCGGATCGGTGCGGGGATCCGCACGCCTCCGGGCGACAGCGCAGCCATGGCTGAGGCCATCCGCACGCTCCTCGCCGATCCGGACCTCCGTCGGACGATGGGTGCCCGCGGTCGTGAGTACGCCGTGCAGGAGGGCGACTGGTCCGAGCTGGTGGGGTCGTGGGTCGAGAGCCTGCCGGTCGAGGGCTGATGCCGGTCCGCGGCTACGAGCCCTCCGACCTGCGCGCCCTCGCCCACCTGCACCGCCGCGCCTTCCCCGGTTCGACCTTGGCGCGGCTCGGTCCCGACGTCGTGGCGCGCTACCTCGGCAGCCAGCTCGCCCTCGATGAGGTCGAGGGCTTGGTGGTCGGTCCCGTCGGCGAACCGGTGGCGGCGCTCGTGGGCGGACGCTTCGGCCGTGGCACGTCGCGGTTCGTGCGCGACCACGCCGGACTGCTGGTCGCGTCGGTCCTGCGCCATCCCTCGGTGCTCGTGCGGTCGCGCTCGAGCGTCGCCCGGCGCGTCGGGGCGAGCGCGCTCGTGCGCCGTCGCCGGGGCCCCGAGCGACCCGACCGGGTGCCCGAGGGCTCCTACGGCGTGCTCCTGCTCGCCGTCGATCCCGATCAGCAGCGACGTGGCCTGGGGCGGGTGCTCGTCGATGCTGCGGCAGGCTCGGCGCGCCGCCGAGGCCTCGACCGACTGCACCTCACCGTGGATCCCACCGACACGGCCGCTCGGAGCTTCTACGAAGGGCTCGGCTTCGTGCGCCTCGATCCGGACGGGGATGCGCCGCGAGCCTGGCTCCTGGGCAAGGATCTCGGGCCATGACGGAATCGGGCCGAGCGGGGCGGGGATCGGGGCCGGCCTCGTCCGCGCGCCCGGTGCTGGGGTTCCTCGGGATCCACGCCGGGCATCGGACGGATCGCCCGGCGAGCCAAGACGAGACCGTGGCCGACCTCTTCGAGGCCGACGGCTTCGTGGTGCGCCGCGCGTCCTCCTGTCGCAACCGCCTGCTGCGCACCCTCGACCAGCTGGTGAGCGTGCTGCGGTGGCGCGACGTCGACGTCGTGGTGATCGCGGTGTTCTCGTGGCGCTCGTTCTGGATCGCGGACTTCGCGTCGGCGATCAGCCGGCGGATCCCCCGCCGCAAGGTCGTGCTGTTCCTGCACGGCGGTGAGCTCCCGGTCTTCGCCGACGCCCACCCTCGGCGGGTCCGGCGGGTCTTCGACCGCGCCGACCGGGTGCTGGCGCCCTCCCGCTTCCTCCGGGATGCGTTCGACGGCTGGGGCTACGACATCGGCATCGTCCCCAACGTGATCGCGTTCGAGCAGCACCAGTACCTGGCCCGGACCGAGGCGCGCCCGCACCTGCTGTGGATGCGGGCGTTCCACCGCAACTACGGGCCGGTGATGGCCCTCGAGGTGCTGGCGCGGGTCCGCGAGCGGGTGCCGGCGGCGACCATGACGATGGGCGGCGTGGACCACGGGATGCTCGGCGAGGCGAAGCGGGCGGCGGCGCGGCTCGGCCTCGAGCAGGCGGTGGAGTTCCCCGGCTACCTCGACGGCCCCGCCCGCGCCGAGGCCTTCGCCCGCAGCGACCTCTTCTTGAACACGAACATCGTGGACAACACGCCCGTCAGCGTGATCGAGGCCGCGGCGTGCGGGCTGGTCCCGGTGGCCAACCGCATCGGTGGCGTGCCCGTCCTGCTCACCGACGACGTCGACTCCCGCCTGGTCGACGCCGGCGACGTCGACGCCATGGCGGACGCGATCGTGTCGCTGATCGAGGACCCCGAGACGTTCGCCCGGCTCTCGCTCGGGGCGCGAGCGCTCGCCATGTCCTATCGCTGGCAGGAGGTCCGAGGGCGCTGGCTCGAGGAGCTCGCCCACCCCGCCATCGGCTGGTGACCGCCGGCGGCCGGGCGCGGTTGCTCGCTGGCCGCCCGGTCCTCCATGATCGCTGCGTGGCAGCGGTCGAGCAGTCGGGGCGCCCGGTCGTGCAGGTGGTGGACTCGCTGCGCACGGGCGGAACCGAGCGCATGGCGGTCGACCTGTCGAACCTGCTCGCGGACCGGGGGTGGCAGGTGCACCTGGTCGCCACCCGCGAGGGCGGCCCGCTGCTCGACGACGTGGGCCCGGGGGTCGTGCTGCACCAGCTCGCCCGGCGCTCGCGGTGGGACCTGGACGGGCTGCGGCGCTTCCGTCGGCTGCTGGCCGACCTGCAGCCGGTCGCGGTCCACACGCACGGCTGGTCGAGCCTGCAGTTCGCCTCGGCCGCGCTGGTCGGACGTCGCCGCGTGCCGCCGATCGTGCACCACGACCACGGGGCGGCGCGCTACCGGCGTCGCCCTCGACTGTTCAAGCTGGTGGCGTGGCCCTTCGTGCGCGCCCACCTCGCGGTCAGCCGCTCGCTGCTCGACCCGCCGCTGGTCACCCGGCGCCCGGCGTTCGCCGAGGTGGTCGTGAACGGCATCCCGCTCGATCGCATCGCACCGAAGGTCGAGTGGGATCGGTCGGATCCCGCGCGCCTCGTGTGCGTGGGCAACCTGCGGCAGCAGAAGGACCCCCTCGGAACGATCCGCGCCATCGAGATCTTGCGAGATCGCGGCCACCAGGTGACCCTGGACGTGATCGGGGCCACCCCCGAGCCCGAGCTCGAGGCGGCCTGTCGGGAGGCCGCCGCTCGCCTCGGGCCCGACGTGATCCGGTTCCTCGGGCGGCAGCCCGACGTGGGTCAGCGCCTCCGCGACTACGACCTGGGGGTGATCGGCTCCCGGACCGAGTCCGGACCGATCGCGCTCATCGAGTACCTCGCGGCCGGTCTCCCGTTCGTGGCGACGGCGGTGGGCGAGGTCGTCGCCGAGCTGCCGCCGGACCTGGCCCGATGGACGGTCCCTCCGAGTGACCCGGTCGGCTTGGCCGATCGCATCGGGGAGGCGCTGGCGCTCGGCGAGGCCGAGCGGATGGCGCTGTCCGAGCGAGCGCGCGAGGTGGCCGGTGGGCTGTCGATGGACCGGGTCGGCGACGTGGTCGAAGGGGTGTACGAGCGGCTCGCGGCCGCCGATCGCCGCGCCCGCTAGGTCGGGCGCAGGACCTTCACCATCCGGCCGGCCCACGCGTCGGTGCCGTCGCGCCGCCACCCGTGCTTCTCGTAGAACCGGATGGCGCGGTGGTTGTCGACGTCGACGGTCAGGTTCATGGCGGCGAACCCGCTGTGGCGGGCGTCTGCTTCGGCGGCCGCGAGGAGCTCCGATGCGGCGCCCGTGCCCTGGTGGGAGGGTGCCACCGCGATGGACAGGATCCCGAAGCTCGCCCCCGCCGGGGCGCGGCCGGCATCGCCGGTCGGCGCGGCGGCGCCGGGCTGGGGGGCACGCCGACGGTTCGACCGCAGGGTGCCGACGACGGCTCGCAGCTTCGATGCGGCGATGCGGCGCACGAAGAGCGGGTGCGTGAGCGCGCCGAGGGCCAAGGTGCCCGGCGAGGTGCGCACGAAGCCGGTGACCGCCTCGCGGCGGGTGCCGCCGACCACGAACCCGATCAGCTCGCCGTCGCGCCAGGCGCCCAGGGCCACGGGGTGGGGGTGGGGGCCGGCGAACTGCCAGCGGTAGTAGCGGCGCACGACGTGCGGGCCGAGCCCCGTGAGGCCCGAGGTGGGGAACGCATCCACGTGGACGGCGGCCACGGCCGAGACGTCGGCCAGCCGCAGGGGAGCGCACCCGTCTCGGGGGGCGGGCTCGGGCGGCGCGCCGATCTCGCTCAGGACGGTCGTCCAGGCCCGGCGGACCTGCTCGGCGCCGTGGCGCTCGGCGATCGCCCGACCACCGGCGCGGAGGGTGGCGGCGAGCTCGGGCTGCTCGAGGATCTCGGCCATGGCCGTGGCCAGCGCGGCCGGGTCGCCATCGGGGACGAGCAGGGCGTCCCGCCCGCTCTGGGCGAGGTCGCGCAAGCCGCCGACGTCGGTGGCCACCACGGGGAGCCCAGCGCCCATCGCCTCGATCACCGACACGGGCGTGTTGTCGATGCTGGGCGTGTTGAGGAACAGGTCGTGCTCGCGCAGCGCTTCGGCCTTGTGCTCGCCCTCGAGGTAGCCCGGGTACCGGATGTGCGCGTCGACGCCGAGCTCGGCCGCCCGGCGGCGGGTGGCGTCGAGCAGGCCCCGGTCGGGCCCGGCCATCGTCAGCGTCGCCTGCGGATGGCGCTCGCGGAGCGCCGCGAACGCCGCCACGGCCAGCTCCGGCTGGTAGACCGCGTGGAAGGCGCGCATCCAGAGGATGCTCGGCGCGTCGAGGTCGACCGGTGGGTGGTCGGCGACGGTGATCGGGGCCCGCACCAGGTTGGGGATGATCGACACCTGGTGGCCGCGGTCGCGGAAGGCCCGCTCGAGGTAGGACGACGGCGCGAGGACCCGCGTGGTCAGCCGGAGGGTGGAATCGATCCGGTGCGGGTGGGCGGCCGCGGCCTGGGGGAGCGATCCGCCGCGCAGGACGAGGACCGTCGGGATGGCGGCCCGACGGGTGATCCGGGTCACGAGGAACGTCGTCCACGCCCGGCGACCCGAGAACTGGCATGCGACCACCGCGTCGGCCCACCCGAGGTTGGCGACCACGAGGCGGAGCTGGTCGAGCAGGCGCAGGACCTGCCGGGGCTCGGCGCTCCCGGCGCGGACCTCGTAGCCGGCGTCGCGCAGGGTGCTGGCGATGATCTCGTTCTGGCTCTCGGGCGTGGCCCGGTCCGCCGAGCCGTGGAACCCGACGAAGACGAGGTGCGCGCTCACGTCGCGCCGCGTCGGCCGATGGACGAGTCCACCAGGCGTCGCTTCCCCCACACGGTGCGCGCGATGGCGTCGACGCGCTCGTAGCGGATGTCGACGACGTGGCCGAGGCGCTCGCGCAGCTCGTGGTCGAGCTGGTGCTCCCGGGCGTCGTCGAAGGTCGCGTCGACCACGAGCAGGACGTCGACGGCCGCCTCCTCGGCCTGGCGGATCTGCGCCTCGCGGATCCCGGGCACCCCCTGGAAGGCGAGGCTGAGGGGGGCCGGGCCCACCGATCGGCCGTCGGGGGTGACGACGTAGTCGTCGGCCCGGCCGAGCAGCTGGTCGACGACGGGGAGCTCCCGCCCGCACGGGCACCGGTGGTCGGGCGGTGCCATGCGGATGACGTCGCCCGTGTCGTAGCGCAGCAGCGGCATGGCCCGGTTGAAGAGACCCGTGGCGATGAGCCGGTGCTCCTCGCCGTCGGTGGTGGTCGATTCGACGACGCCGTACTCCGGGCTGACGTGCAGGCTCCCGTGACGGCACTCGGTGATGAAGGCGGCGAGCTCGCCCAGGCCGTAGCCGTCGTGGACCTTGCACCCGAAGGCCTGCTCGATGTCGGCGCGCATCCACGGGAAGAGGGTCTCGGAGCTGACCAGGACGGCCCGGGGGCGCACGACGCCGGCCAACCCGTGGCGGTTGATGTGGTCGGCGAGCAGGTGGATGCTCGACACGTACCCGACGATCACCTCAGGTGCGAACCGCTCCAGGCGCTCGACGTAGGACGGCAGGTGCTCGTCGGTGAGGTGGTAGGCGGAGAGGTAGAGCTGGTTGAACGCCAGGTTGTGCCGCCAGAACGGTGGCTTCGCCTGCTCCACCGGCACTACCTTGCGCCCGTTGATCGAGGCCATGCGATCGCCGAGCGCCACGCCGGCCCAGCGTCGGAAGCGCACCTCGTAGGTCGCGTAGGTGTACTGCATGGCGCTCGGCGTCACCCAGTACCGCAGCGGGGTCCCGGTGGTGCCGCCCGTGGTCTGCGCGACCGGACGCTCGGCGAGGTCCGTCGGGCGGAACGATTCGGGATCCTGGCGGACCGTGTCCTTCTCGAGGACGGGCAGCGCGGCCAGGTCCTCGGGGCCCCGGATGTCGCTCGCCGCCAGGCCGAGCTGGTCGAAGAGCTTCCGGTAGTAGGGGACCTGGTCGACGCTGAACGACACCATGGCCCGCAGGCGGGCCGCCTGCAGCTCGGCGAGCTCGTCGGCCGAGAGCCACTGCCCCCGATCGACCTCGTCGCAGTAGTCGCGGAAGCGGCCGCCGTAGCGGAGCAGCCGCTCCTTCGCCCCGAACGCCGTGGCCATGGCGTTCTGCACGACGATCGGGCTGCGCCGGTACACGTCTTCCAGGCCAGGCATCAGGGGCCGATACTATGCGACGCAGCGGAGCTGAAGCCGGGGAGGGCTGTGCGCCTCGTCATCCTCACGCAGTACTACCGGCCCGAGACCGGCGCCCCGCAGAACCGACTGGCTGACCTCGCCCGTCGGGCTCGCGAGCGCGGCCACGAGGTGATCGTCCTCACCGCGATGCCGAACTACCCGAGCGGGACCGTCCGGGCCGACCACCGGCGGCGCCTCGTGGCCAGCGACGAGATCGACGGCGTCCGGGTCCTGCGATCGTGGATCCACGGCCACCGCGGCCGCGGGACCGTGCACCAGCTGCTGGCCTACGCCTCGTTCGCGGCATCGAGCCTGCTGACCGCCCCGTTCCGCGTCCGGCGGGCGGACGTGCTGCTGTGGGAGTCGCCGCCGCTGTTCCTGGCCCCGACGGCCGAGCTGCTCGCCCGGCGGATGCGGGCGCGCCTGGTGATGAACGTGAGCGACCTGTGGCCCGAGACGGCCATCGACCTGGGGATGATCCGCGGGCCGCGCCTCGTGCGCTTCTTCATGGCGATGGCCCGTCGCTCCTATCAGCGCTCCGACCTGGTGACCGGTCAGACCGAGGGCATCCTGGAGGGGATCGAGGCGGTGGCCCCGGGGACGCCGACGTTGCTCGTGCCCAACGGCGTCGACTGCGAGCGCTTCGGGCCCCAGTCCCGCGACGAGGAGCTCGCCGCCCGGCTCGGCCTGGCTCCCGGGCGTCGCGTCGTCGCCTACGCCGGCAACTTCGGCCGGGCGCAGGCGCTCGAGCAGGTCGTCGCCGCCGCGCAACAGCTCCTCGCCGCTCGCGACGACCTCGTCGTGCTCCTCGTGGGCGATGGCCCCGTGAAGCCGGCGATCGTGGAGGCGGCCAGGGGGATCGATCCCGACCGGCTCCTGCTGCGCCCGTCGGTGGATGCCGCCGAGATGCCGCGGCTGCTCGGCCTCATCGACGTCGCGGTCGTCCCGCTGGCCGACCAGCCCGTCTTCGAGGGGGCCCGGCCCTCCAAGATGTTCGAGCTCCTGGCTGCGGGGGTGCCGTTCGTGTTCTGCGGGCGGGGCGAGGGCGCCGACCTGGTGGTCGCCAGCGGGGCCGCTCGGGTGGTCCCGCCGCAGGCCCCCGACCAGCTGGCGGTCGCACTCGGCGAGCTCCTCGACCTCGATCGCGACGAGCGGGCCCAGATGGTCGAAGCCGGGCGGGCGTGGGTGCGCGAGCGCTTCGATCGGGAGGCGATCGGCGCCGCGGTCCTCGACCGGCTCGCCGAGCTGATCGCCTAGCGCTCGAACGTGCGGCGCAGGCTGCGCAGCACGCGCGCCGACGCGCCGCCGTCGCCGTAGAGCGGCGGCGGATCTCCTGCGGGGCGCTCGGCGAGCGCGGCGGCCTCGATCGCCTGGGCGTCCGCCCCCACGAGCTGGTTCCAGCCGCTCTCGACGGTCTCGATCCACTCGGTCTCGTCGCGGAGGGTCACGCACGGCACGCCCAGCCACAGGGCTTCCTTCTGGACGCCGCCGGAGTCGGTGAGGATCACGCGCGCCTCGGCCTCGAGCGCCACCATCCGGGCGAACGACTGCGGACCCACCACGAGCACGCCTCGCCGAGACAGCTCGTCGAGGTCGGCGAGGGCTCGAGTCCGAGGGTGGGCGGGGAGCAGGACGGGGAGCCCGGCGGCCGCGACGCGAACCAGGCCGTCGAGCGCGGCCGCCAGCCGGACGGGATCGTCGGTGTTCTCGGCCCGGTGGAGGGTCGCCAGCGCGTAGGCGCCGGGCTGCACGCCGAGCTCCTCGTGCACCCCGGTCGGCAGCGAACGGAGCTGGAGGTCGAGCGCATCGCGCATCACGTCGCCGATCACCTCGACGCCCTCGGTGATGCCCTCGCGTGCGCAGTTCTCGGCCGCCGCCTCCGAGGGGCAGAACAGCAGGGTGCTCAGCCGATCGGTGACGACCCGGTTGATCTCCTCGGGCATGGCGCGCCGGTGCGATCGGAGCCCGGCCTCCACGTGGGCGATGGGCACGTCGAGCTTGGCGGCGGCGAGCGCGGCGGCCAGCGTCGAGTTGGTGTCGCCGTAGACGAGCAGGGCATCGGGTGCCCGATCGATCAGCACCGGCTCGAGGCGCTTGAGCATCTCGCCGGTCTGCTCGCCGTGCCCACCCGAGCCGACGCCGAGGTCGATCGCGGGTGCGTCGATGCCGAGCTCTCGGAAGAACACGCCCGACATGGCGTCGTCGTAGTGCTGGCCGGTGTGCACCAGGTCGTGGCGGAACGGGCGATCGTCGTCCTCGGCGCGCACGGCCGCGGCGAACGCCGACGCCTTGACGAACTGCGGGCGAGCGCCGATGACGGTGACCAGGTGCATCGCATCTACCGTAGGTTCTGCAGCTCGCGCCGCGATCGATCGGAGGAGGAGGCGATGGGGGGGACCGAAGGCGCGGCGGCGCACGAGCCGAGCGCCGTCGCCCGGCGGGTGCGCCTCGCATCGATCGTCAACCGGTACCCGTCGCCGTCGGAGACCTTCATCGAGCGCAAGGCCCGCGCCCTGACCGAGGCCGGGTTCGACGTCACGATCGCCGCCCACCAGGTGGGTCCGGCGCCAGGCGGCGCCGACGATCCCGTCGCCTCCCTGCAGCTGCCGATCGTGCGCCGACCGAGCACCTGGTGGGGGACGGCCCGCCTGCTCGCCGGCGATGCGCCGGCGCGCCGCCGCGTCCGCGCCGTCGGCGCCGAGCTGCGCCACGACCACGGCCTGGTGCCGATCGTGGCGGGCGCGTTCGACATCGTCCACTTCGAGTTCTCGGGCATCGCCGCCTCGATGGTCGACTCCCTCGAGCACCTCCGCCCGGCTCGGCTGTCGGTCAGCTGCCGGGGCACGGCCGAGCGGATCACGCCCCACCGCGACCCGGAGCGGGCCGATCGCCTGGCGAGGGTGTTCGACACCGTCGACCTGGTGCACTGCGTCTCGCTCGAGATGGCCGAGGTGGTCGCGGCGTACGGCGCGCCCGAGGAGAAGGTGCTCGTGAACCGCCCGGCCGTCGACACCGGCCGCTGGGCCGGCGTGGGGCGCGTCGACGACGGCGAGCGGGGGACGGCCGACCGGCCGCTGCGGGTGCTGTCGGTCGCTCGGCTGCACTGGACGAAGGGGTTCGACGATGCCGTCCGGGCCGTGGCCGCGGCCCGGCGGGCGGGGTTCCACATCCGCTACCGCATCGCCGGCGACGGACCCGAGCGGGACAAGCTGCTGTACCTCCGCCACAGCCTGGGCCTCGAGGCCGAGATCGAGCTGCTCGGTTGGCAGGACCAGGCCGACGTCGAAGCCCACCTGGGCTGGGCCGACGCGTTCGTGCTCTCGAGCTTGAGCGAGGGCATCTCCAACTCGGCGCTCGAGGCCATGGCCGCGGGCGTGCCCGTCGTCTCCACCCGCTGCGGCGGGATGGCGGAGGTCCTCTCCGCACCCGACGCGGGCCTGCTCGTCGACGTCGGCGACGTGGGTCAGCTCGCCGAGGCCCTCCACTCGCTCGGTGATCCGGCGCGTCGGAGCGCGCTCGCCGCGGGCGCCACGGCGGTCGCCCGCGCCGACTTCGACCTCGCTCGCCAGGCCCAGGTGTTCGCCACCGCCTACCGCGAGCTGCTGGCGACGGAGGGGCCGTCGTGAGCACGGGCGGTGCGGTGGGGCCGATCCGGATCTTCGACGTCGCTCGCGACGGGGAGGCGGTCCGGCTCGAGCCGCGGGGCACGGTTGCACCCACGGCCGCCGGCCTGGCCAGCATCGAGGCCACGCCCGGGTTCGACGCGGTGCTGCTCCTCGAGGAGGGCCTGGCCGTCCCGGCGCCGGCGGTGCTGGCCGGGCTGCTCGCCGGTCCGTGCCACGGCTGGCACGCCGGGCTGCTCTTGGGCCAGGCGGGCGAGCCGGTCGCGTGGAACACGATCTGCCACGGACGCTCGATGCTGAGCTGCGACGTCGATCCGGCGATGGCCTCGACCTCGTGGAAGGTGTCGGCGCGCGCCCTGCTCGTGCGCGCCGAGGTGCTCGAGCGCCTCGGCGGGTTCGACGGTGGCTTCGACACGGCGGCGGGCGCCGCGCTCGACGCCGGTCTCCGCTGGATCCAGCACGGCGCCCTGCTCCGCCACGAGCCGGACCTGCTGGTCGAGCCGCCGACCTCGCCCGGCGACCGGGCGACGGCCGCGGACGGCATCCGCATCGTGCAGCGCCGCCTGGGCTCGCGCTGGGCGCGGTGGGCGGTGCTGCGCGGCTTGCGAGGGCGCACGCTGCGCGTCGGCGAGCTGCGGTCGGCGCTCCGGGCCGCCCGGTCCGGCGAGCCGGTCGTCCTCGCGACCGCCCGCGGCCTGGGCGACCCAGCGGCGTCGGCACCGGCGCCCGACGCCGACGAGGTGCGGGTGAGCGTGCTGGTCCCCACGGTCGGCCGGTACCCCTTCGTCGAACCGCTCCTGGCGCAGCTGGCGGGCCAGACCCGGCCGCCCGACGAGGTCATCGTGGTCGACCAGAACCCCGAGGATGCTCGTCACGACCTCCACGCCGTGGCCGGCGACCTCCCGTTGCGGGTGCTCCACCTCCTCCCGCCGGGCCAGTGCCGTGCCCGGAACCTCGGCCTGCGCGCCTCGACGGGGACCCACGTGCTGTTCCTGGACGACGACGACGAGATCCCCGCCGACCTGATCGAGCGCCACCTCGAGGTGCTGGCCACCCCCGAGGTCGCCGTGAGCTGCGGACTCGTCGACGATGCCGAGTCGGGCCCGGCCCCGGCTTCGCTGCGGTTCCGCCAGGTCGGCACCACGTTCCCCACCAACAACGCCATGATCCGGCGCCGGGTGCTCGAGCAGGCCGGCCTCTTCGACCCCACCTACGACCGGGGGTCGCGCGCCGACCACGACCTCGGCATGCGCTCCTACCTGGCCGGGAACCTGCACGTCTACGACCCTCGTCCCCAGGTCTTCCACCACCACGCGCCGATGGGCGGCCTGCGCACCCACGGCGCCCGCATCCGAACCCGGAACAACTCGCGCTCCACCGTCGTCGAGCGCCACCTGCGCACGCCCACCGACATCTACCTCGGGTTGCGCTACCACACGGTCGAGCAGGTGCGCGAGGACCTCGCGCTCTCGGCGTTCGCCACCCTCACCGGCAGCGGCTCGCCGATGCACCGCATCGCCCGCCTGGTCGTGCAGGTCGCCCTGCTCCCGAGCACCCTGGTGCGGAACCGGGCGGCGTACCGGACGGGGCGCGAGCTGCTGGCGGCGCGTCCCCCGATCCCGACGCTCGACGGCCCGACGTGACGACCCGCGGCGGCCGGACGCTGCTGCTCGCCGGCAACACCCTCCACGTGCGAGGTCCCGACGGGCGCTACTGCACCCACCGGGCCCTCGCCCGGCAGCTCGACGAGTGGTTCGCCCGCTTCGACCACGTGGTGATCGCCGCCGTCCTCGACCCCGCCAGCGAAGTGCCCACGGGCTTCGCGCCCTACGCGCGCGACGACGTGGCGTTCGTCCCCCTCGCCAAGGCGGGCGGGGTCGGCCTACGGGCCAAGGTCGGCGCCCTCGTCGCCGCCGCCTCCTGGATCCGCCACCTCGTCCCCCTCCTGCGCCGCGCCGACGTGGTCCACCTGCGGGCCCCCTGCAACATCACCATCCCGGCGATCCCGCTGGCCCGCCTGCTCACGAAGGAGCGCTACGCGATCTACGCCGGCGCGTGGGACCCGCCCCCCGGCGGCTCGCGGAGCTACGCGCTGCAGCGGTGGATGCTCCGCCGCTTCGGTGGCGTGGTGCACGTCTACGCACCGGCGTCCGATGGCCTCGCGCCCAACCTCCGACCGAACTTCAGCCCCAGCTTCGACGACGTCCAGCTCGACCGCCTCGCCGGGGCGACCGAGCACCGCCTCGAACGGCTCCGGACCTCCCCGCCTGGGGTCGATCGCCCGTTGCGGGTCAGCTGCGTCGGGCGCTTCAGCGCCAACAAGAACCAGGCGAGCCTGGTGGAGGCGGTGGCGCAGCTCGCCGCGGAGGGCATCGCGGTCGAGGCGCGCTTCGCCGGTTCGGGCGGCACCGAGGAGGCGGTCCGGGCCCTCGCCGACCAGCTCGGGGTGAGCGACCGGGTCCGCTTCCTGGGGCGGCTCGACGAGGACGAGCTCCTGGAGCTCTGGACGTGGGCCGACGTGAACGCCACGCTCACCCGCGTCGAGGGCTACGGCCGCGTCACCCTCGAGGCGATGGGCGTCGGATGCCCGAGCGTGTGCGGGCCCGGGGCGATGCAGGGCGAGCTCGTGGGCGCCGGCCGTCGAGGGCGCCAGCTCGTCGATCCCTCGGCCGGCTCGGTGGCGGCAACGCTGGCCGACCTGCGCTCCCTGCCGATCGAGCGGTGGGAGCAGCTCGCCGAAGCCTGTCGGGACTACGCCCGGGCTCACACCATCGAGGCCTTCGGGCGGGAGGTCGACGCCCTGCTCGGCGTGCTCGCCCGGCGCTCGCCCGGGGGCTCACCCGGCGGTTGAGGCCCCGCCAGCGTCGGAGGAGCCGGTGGCGCAGGCGCGCTCGACCGCGCGCCCGGCTCGCCAGATCGCCGTGGCGCCGATCGCGCCCATCGTCAGCACCACCTTCCAGAACTCGCCGGACAGCGCCAGGCCGGCCCGCTCGTCGCCGACGACCAGCTCGCGCTCGCCGGCGGCCTTGGTCGCCCGCCGTCCGCCGAGGTGCTCCCAGTCCTCGAACTGATCGGTGATCCGCCGGTCGATGACCAGGTGGCGCCCATCGTCGAGGTCGAGGATCCGCCAGTGGTACCCCGACTCGGACTGGTAGCGCACGGCGACCACCTGGTCGTCGATCGCGATCGGGATGAGCGACCACTGCGCCGCACCCCACGCGGCCAGGGCGAACGTGAGCGCGGCGGCGACCACCAGCGGCCACGGCGCTCCCCGGAGCCTCACGTCGGGCCCACCGACGTGCCGTAGCGGTACCAGAGCGAGGCGACGACGAGTGCGGCGCCCCATGCGGCGGCCACCGCCCGGGGCCGCCCGCGGCACCGACCGAGCTGGTCGGCCGCTTGGAACGTGAGCACCGCCCCGGCCAGCGTGAAGGCGGCGTCGACCAGGTCGAACGGATGGAAGATCTGCACCTCGGTCGCCCACGACAGCGCGACCAGGGCGACGAAGCCGATCGACGCGGTCAGGCGGTGGAGCGCCCGGGGGGCGGCCGCGGCACCGAGGATCATCGCCCCGGCACCGCCCAGCAGGTGCGCCGGCCAATCGTGGCGGTAGGGGAACACGAGCTGCACCGCCAGGGCCGCCCCGATCGCCACCCCGAGCTCCACCCGGAGCGACCCGACGGTCGCCGGCCCGGGCTGGTCCGGGCCGGCCGCCGAGGTTCGCCGAGGCGAGGTCACGGGTCGAGCGTACCGAGGGCCGACCGACGGGCCCGTTCGGCGTCGGGAACGGTCAGTCGAGCTCGATGGGGGTCTCGGGGCCGTCCCAGGGGGGTTGGTCGGCCTTCGACAGGAGGCAGTCCTCGAGCAGCAGGTGATCGATGTCGGTGGTCATGAAGCAGCGGTACGCGTCGGCGGGCGTGTTGACGATGGGCTCGCCGCGCACGTTGAACGAGGTGTTCACCAGCACCGGGCACCCCGTCTGGCGGTGGAAGGCGGACAGGATGCGATGGAACGCCGGCGCGCGCTCGGCATCGACCGTCTGGATGCGCGCCGAGTGGTCGACGTGGGTGACCGCGGGGATCTCCGAGCGGACCTCGGTCACCACGTCGGTGATGGTCGCCCCGGCGCCTTCGGTGCCTCCGGCGCGTCCGGTGCTCGAGCCCGAGGTCGTCACCGGCTCCACCCAGCGGCTCCGGGCCACCGGAGCCACCAGGGTCATGTACGGCGACTCCTGGTCGAGGTCGAACCAGGCGGCGGCCTCCTCGGCCAGCACCGCGGGCGCGAAGGGCCGGAAGCTCTCCCGGTTCTTGATGCGCAGGTTGAGCGAGCGCTGCACGTCGGGCTGCCGTGGGTCGGCCAGGATCGAGCGGTGGCCGAGGGCTCGGGGCCCGAACTCCATGGCGCCCTGCAGCACCGCGACCACCTTCCCGTCGGCGAGGAGCTCGGCGACCCGCTCGGCGCGGTCCTCGTCGTCGGTGAGGCGCTCGAACGGCCGGCCCGCCTCGGTGAGCTCGGCCGCGATGGCCTCCCCCGAGAAGCGGGGGCCGAGGTAGGTGCCGTGCATGGCGTCGGTGGAGCGGACCTCCCGCCCGTGGCCGAGCACGTCGTGGTAGGCCCACAGCGCGCAGCCCAGCGCACTGCCGGCGTCGCCGGCGGCGGGCTGCACCCAGATCCGGTCGAAGGGGCCCTCCCGGAGGAGCCGACCGTTCGCCACGCAGTTGAGCGCCACGCCGCCGGCGAGCACCACGTCGGACTCGCCGGTGAGCTCCCGTGCGGTCCGCGCCGTGCCGAGCACGGCGCGCTCCACCACCTCCTGGATCGAGCGGGCGAGGTCGGCTTCGCGCGAGGTGATCGGTCCCTCGGGCGCTCGGGCCGGTCCGTCGAAGAGCCGGTCGAACCGCTTGTTGGTCATGCGCCGGCCGGCGAGGTAGTCGAAGTAGCGCAGGTCCATCCGCAGCGAGCCGTCGTCGCCCAGCTCGACCAGCTCGCCCAGGATGCGGTCCACGTAGCGGGGCTCGCCGTAGGGCGCGAGCCCCATCAGCTTGTACTCGCCCGAGTTGACGCGGAACCCGCAGTGGGCGGTGAACGCCGAGTACAGCAGCCCGAGCGAGTCGGGGAACCGCTGCTCGCGCAGGAGCTCGACGGTCCGGCCCCGCCCGACGCCGATCGAGCTGGTGGCCCACTCGCCGACCCCGTCCATGGTGATGATCGCGGCGCGCTCGAACGGCGACGGGAGGAACGCGGCGGCGGCGTGGCTCACGTGGTGCTCGGCGTACAGCAGGTCCTTCGGCATCGCCCACCCGAGGCTGCGGATGCCCCGCTCGATCTCGAGCGAGGTCCAGAGCTTCTTGGTCGACCACTCCGACATCGCCTTCGGGAAGGTTCGGATCCCGCGTGGCCCGGCGGCCACGTAGCTCTTCAGGATGCGGACGAACGTCGTGAGGGGCTTGTCGTAGTACGCCACGGCGGTCAGCCCGTCGGGGGCGACGCCTCCCTCGCGGAGGCAGAAGCGGATGGCGTCGAGCGGGAAGGCCGGATCGTGCTTCTTGCGGCTGAAGCGCTCCTGCTGCGCGGCGGCGACGATCTCCCCGTCGACCACGAGCGCGGCGGCGGCATCGTGGTACAGGGCGCTGATGCCCAAGACGGCGGTGGGGGCGTCGCTCAAAAGAGCGTGTACACGGCGACGGGCACCGCCGTGGTCGTGGTGGTGACCGCGAGGGCCAGGAGCATGAGCACCACGATGATGGGCACGAACCACCACAGGCGCTGGTGGGCGCTGAACCGCATCACATCGCGCCCGAGGCGGCCTGCATGGCGGACCCGCATGCCCGCCCGGGTGCTCCACCGGAGCCCGGGATCGGTGGAGATCGCGTCGTGCACGTGGGCAGCGTACCGCTCGGTCTGCTCCGTGGTCGGGTGGTCGGTGACCGTCACGGGTTGGCCTCATACCAGGCCTCGATCTGCGGTGCGAGGTCCTGCCAGATCCGCTCGGCCACGATGCGCGCCCCCTCCTCGTTGGTGTGCCCACCGTCGATGAAGACGTCTTGGCGGTCGAGCAGCAGATCGGCGATGTCGATGGTGGGGGCGGTCACCTCCTCGCGCGCCGCCTCGCTCGCCGGGTCGAGGACCCTGGTCGGCTGCCAGTAGAGGAGCGTCGGAACGCCGTACCGCTCGCTCAGGTCCAGGGTCATCTGCTTGCCCCGCTCGTAGACCCGACCGGCGTCGGTCCCGTCCTGCACCGTGGTGTCGAAGGTCTCGCCGACCACGTCCGGAGGATCGTCGGCCGGGCTCGCTCCCGCCGGTTCGGACAAGAAGTTGCTGATCTTGTGGATCAGCGAGTGCTCGGAGTACCGGTACCAGAGGTCCTCGAGGAGCGAGTCGGTGCTGGGCACCGTCTGGAACTGCGTGGCGAAGGTCTTGCCGTCGGCCGCGGCGGCGTCCTGGGGCACGCCATAGTGCGAGGGCACCGCCTCGGGGACGAGCGATTGCGTGTTGACCTCGTTGATCCCGTCGTAGAAGACCGAGAGGTCCGGTGCACCGACGAGGGCCAGCTGCTGCTCGTAGAGGATCATCTCCTGGAAGTGGGTCCAGCCTCGCTCGCCGTAGTTGCTGATCTCGATGGGCGTCCCGGCCTCCTCGGCCAACCGTGCGAGCCACGACGCGATGGTGTACTCGTCGCGCTGGCCCTCGCCCCAGGTGGTGGAGCCGCCGAACATCCACACGACCGGTCGCCCCGACGCGGAACCACCGGTTCGGTAGCTGCGCCGGGTCCAGCCGTCGATGTTGACGTACGGGGACCGAAAGGGCACTGGCCGGTACTGGGTGTACGGCCAGTAGATGGACGGGGTGCGCTGGATGTCCGCGAAGTAGTCGTACCGCCACGGGTAGGCAGCCATGGCCGGGAGATCCGCACGAGGGTCGTACCTGGAGGCGCTCCGGGGTGGCACCGGGAAGGTGGTGGTCGTGGACGCGGTGCCGTCGCTGCCTGTGGTGGTCGCGGTCAGGTCGTCGATGGACACCGTGGGTCGGGCGGGATGATCGGTGACCCGGTCGAAGCCCCAGCCGACGGCGTAGTTCGCGACCAGGAGGAGGACCAAGCATCCGGCCGACCAGGTCAGCCGGCTCGGCAGGCTCCTCCGCCCAACCGATAGGGGGGTGTGGCTGCCGAGCGAGCGCGGCGCCGGCGCCACATCAGGGTGGACGGCCCAGCCCCGGTCGTGGCGCTTGCGCTCGAAGGGGTCACGGCGGACGATCCGACCCCAGGTCCAGGCCGGCCCGATGATCACCACGAACACGACAGCGCCGGAGACGGCGGTCAGCCCCCGTGCCAGCCATCCGACCCCCCGCTCGACCCAGGTCGCGAGCGGCACGCCGGCGAGGATCAGCAGGGCGGCGACCAGCGCGAACGCAGCGACGACCCCGGCCCGCAGCGGCTGCCCGAGGAGGGCGAACACGGCGGCGACCGCCACTGGGATGAACACCGGCGCCCAGTGGCGCCTCCCCGGTCCCCTCATCGGACCGACACACTAGGGCTGCACTAGGGGAGGGGACCCACCGGGAGCCTTCAGCTCCCGGTGGGTACCGTGCCGGTGAGGAGGTCGAGGATCGACGATCCGCCCACGATGGGCAGCCAGGGGGCGGGCCTTCCGGCGGGCAGATGGGAGCGGTCCCGCCCGGCGTCCCGCCCGAAGGTCGCGACCACGGCGTCGGCCATGGCGGCGATGTCCAGGTGCGGCACGGACTGCCCCTGGTCGGCGTCGACGAGCGGCGGTCGGCCGGGGTCGTCGAACCAGACGACCGGCACGTCCAGCAGGGCCGCCTCCCGGTGCCCGATCGGCTGGTGGTCCCCGAGCCGGGAGCTGACGAGGACGTCGGCCGCGGCGATCTGGTGCCACGGCCGGCCGTCTCCGGTGTCGATGTGCACCACCGACTCCAGGCCGGCGTGGCGGATGTCGTGCCGGAGCGGCCACAGCATCCGATCCGTGGCCCCATCGGCCACCCACAGGAACTGCGCGCCGGCCCCGCCATCGCGCCGGACGACCTCCCAGGCCACGCGGAGGAACGCGTCGGGGACCTGCCACCAGTCGACCGACCCGACCCCGACGGCGAGCGGCGCGTCGGTGGGGATCTGGAGCCGGTCGGCGAGATCGCGCCGCACCGAAGCCAGGAAGTCGGCGTCGAGGTCGCCGATGCCGGGGAGGCTCAGCAGGTCGGGCAGGACCACGATCACACCGGGGTCGGCGCCCGCCTCGACCGCCTGGGTCCGGGCGTCGTCGGAGCCGGCGATCCAGCGGTCCGTCCGCTCGACGAGGATGCGTCGGTCGGCCTCGTCGAGGTGCCCCAGGCCAGGGCCGGTGGCGTGGAGGTGGGTGACCACCGGGCCGGCATCGGGGCCGAGGCGGTGGAGCAGCCTCGCGGCATCGACGTCCGCCACGTACACCGGGCCCTGGATCTGGAGGCGCCGCCGCAGCTCGGCCGCCCGCAACGATGCCGCCGGCTTCTGCAGCCCAGCGCGCTGCACCATCCGGGAGACCGACCAGCCGTGGGGGTCGTAGACGACGCTGGTTCGGGCGACGGCTCGGATCGCTGCTGCTGCGGTTCCGGGGTGCAGGGCCAGCACCTCGAGATCGGGCCCAGCGGACCGGGTCCGGTACCAGTCCAGGAAGGTGATCGTCGACGACAGGGGCTCGCTGGGCTCCAGCGAGCCCAGCAGGACCTGGATGGGGTCGGGGGTGCTCATCGGCGCTCCAGCCACGGCCCGACGTCGCGCCAGAGCCGTGCTGCCGCGGTCGGGACGTCGTGGCGCTCCGCCACCCGCCGCCGTGCGGTCTCGCCCTGCGTAGTGCGGGTCTCGTCGTCGCCGCACAGCATGCGGACCACCGCTCCCATCGCCTCCACGTCGGGGAAGTCAACCACAGCGCCCGCGTCGGTCCCGACGAACTCCGGCATGCCGCCGGCGTCGAAGCACACGATCGGCCGGCCGGCCGCGGCTGCCTCGAGGCAGGCCAGCGGGTAGGCGTCCTCCCGGGCCGTGAGCACGAAGAGATCGAACGCCCGCATCCAGGCCTCCGGTCGGTCCGACACCCCGACGAGGTGGAGCCGGTCCGCGATGCCCGCCCGCCGCGCGTCACGACGGATCGCGGCCACCTCGGGGAGCGCGTTGTCGACGCCCAGCCAGGCGAAGTGGACGTCGTCGCCGGTGCTCCGGACGGTGCGGGCTGCGAGCTCCACGAACAGGTCTGGACCCTTGCGCCAGTTGACCACCGCGGTGGTGCCCACCAGCCGGGTGCCGGGATCGACCCCGATCGACCTCCGGAGGTCCGCGACCTCGAGATCGTCGACCCGTCCGGGCGCGGCGACGTCGATCATCTCGTGGTGCACGTGGATCGCCGCACGCGGCACCCCCCATCGCTCGGCGAGGTTGTCCGCCACCGCCGCAGATGCGGCGATCCAGTGATCGGGGCGGCCGAAGAGGCGGGTGGCGTCGGGTACGGGCAGGTGGTAGTCCAGCCCCACCTCCAGCTCGTGGATGTGGGCGATGACCGGGCCGGGATTGTCCGGGAGGTACCGCAGCGCGCGCACGCTCCACGCCGTGTTGATGTAGACGGCCGCGCGGGGGTCGAGGTGGCGCAGGCGGCGCGCCCGCCAACGGTCGCGGGCGCGCGTCGCCGGCCCGCTGCCCCGTCGCAGGGGCACCGGGTTCGGCTCTCCGACCACCTGCAGGTCCGACACGGCGGCCAGCTCGGGCGCCAGGTCCCCGCCTTCGAGCGCGAGGACGTGCGGGTGCACGTCCGTGTGGTCCGCCATCCAGCGCAGCAGGTGCAGCAGGTAGATGGGCGGGCCGCTGCGGTCGGTGGCGTGGCTGAGGAACACCAGGTCGCGGTGGCTGCCGTCGGCGGCCGGCCCGGTCACGAGGCGGCCACGCGGCGCAGGTCGGCGATGAGGCTCGGCAGGGCGGCGTCGATCGTGTGGCGGGCGGCGGCGTCGCGGGCGACGGCACCCGCCCGATCCCGAAGCCCGGCGTCCTCCGCGTAGCGGATGATGGCCGCCGCCAGGGCGCCTGCGTCCGGGAACCCGACCACCTCGCCGCCCCCGTCGGCGATCAGTTCGGCGGCACCCCCCGAGTCGAAGGTCAGGATCGGGACGCCGGCCGCCGCCGCCTCCAGGCACACCAGCGGGTACGCATCCTCTCGAGACGGCAGCACGAACAGGTCGAGCGCCCCGAACCACCGGTCGGGTCGGTCCTGTTCTGCCGCGTGGTGGACCCGGCCGGGACGACCGGCGGATCGGAGCAGCTGCCCCCAGGGCGTGGCGGCATCGCCGCCGATCCACACGACGTGGACCTCGGTGGAGGTGGCCGCGAACACCCGCTCGGACACCTCCAGCAGGAGGTCGGGCGCCTTGCGCCAGTCCAGGGTGCCCGACGCACCGACGAGCACCGCGTCGGGCCCGACGCCCAGGTCGGCTCGATGGCGGGCGCGCTCGCTCGGATCGAGCGGGTCGAACGCGTCGGACGGGACCACGCCGCGGTGGGTCCGGAGCCGTTCCGGCGCGACCCCGTGGTCGCGGACCAGCGCGTCACCCACCGCGTCGGCCACCACCCAGATCTCGTCGCTGTCCTCCAGCACGCTGCGCAGGAGCTCCGGCGCCAGCCAGTAGTCCAGGCCGGTGGCCAGCTCGTGCACGTGGCTCACGAGCCGGCGCGGGGCCCGGGGGAGCGCCGCCAGCGCGCGGATGCTCCCGGCCGTGTTCACCACGACCACGTCGGGGTCCTCGGGCCCGGACGGGGTGGAGCGGCCGGCGGCCACCGAGGCGGCAGCCCGCGACGCGCCGACGCGAGACAGCCCCGCTGCCGCAGCCCGTCGAGCGCCGGTGAGGGCGCCCGGCGCCACGACCGTGGTCGGGGCAAGGGCTTCGAAGTCGGCGAGGAGCGGACCGCCTTCGAGCAGCACGACCCGCGGCTCGATCTCGGGGTGGCGGGCCAGCCCCTCGAGGATCCGGAGCAGGTAGATCGGAGGCCCGGTCCGCTCGGCGCCGTGGGCCAGCCAGGTGACCCGGAGGGGACGATCACCGGTCACCGGACGCCCTGGGGCAGGAACCGGTCGATGACGGCGACGATCCGGTCGACGCCGGGCGCGACGTCGTGCTCGGCGGCCACGAGCTCGCGGGCCCGGGCGCCGGTCCGCTCCCGTTCGGCGCCGTCGTCGAGCAACCGGGCCAGCGCGTCGGCGAAGGCGACCGTGTCGGGGTAGGCCACGGTGGTGCCGGCGCCCCGGTCGCACAGGTCGGCGACGCCGCCCGCCCGGAAGCACACGATCGGCAGCCCCGCCGCCGCGGCCTCGAGCGCAGCCAGGGGCAGCGCGTCCTCCCTGGCGGGCAGGGCGAAGACGTCGAGGGCGTGCAGCAGCCGATCGGGACGGTCGAGGTGGCCCACGTGCCGGAATCGGTCGGTCAACCCGAGGCGGCGGGCCTCGTCGGCCAACCGCCGGCCGTCGTCCGATGCCGGGTCGCCCCCGATCCACACGACCCAGGGAGCCCGGGCCGCGCCGCTGCGTTCGAGGAGCGACGCCGCCCGCAGCAGGTGGTCGGGGTCCTTGCGCCAGTCCGGCAGCCCGACCGAGCCGACCACCGCCGCGTCGTCCGGGATGCCGAGCTCGGCCCGCACCGTGGCCCGTGGGTCGGGGCGGACGGCGTCGGCGTCGACGAACTCGGCGCACGTGGTGATGCGGTCAGCGGCGATGCCGTGGCCGTCGCGCAGCAGCGCGGCCACGGGACGCGACGCCGCGATCAGGTGATCGGCGCGCTCGAAGAGGGCGGCGCGCTGGGCTGCCCCGAGGTTGAGGCGCAGCCCGATGTCGAGCTCGTGCACGTGGACGAGCACGGGAACCGAGGGCTCCGGATCCAGCACCCGGAGGAGGTCCGCCGTGGGAGGCGTGGCGGCGTTGACGTAGACCAGGTCGGCGCGGGGCACCCGGCGGAGGGCGCGGCGACGGATGAGGTCCTGGGCCGGCTCGATGGCGGAGGAAGCCCCGACCTGGCGCAGGAGCGCGGATGTCCGGCGCAGCGGCTGGCGTTCGGTGCCGACCGCGGCGACCTGGGCCGACGCGCGCTCGTACGCCGCCAGCAGCGGGCCGGATCGGGCGGTGACGACGCTGAGGTCGTGGCGGTCGAGCCGGTGGAGCCCGTCGAGCAGGTGGCCCAGCAGGATCGGCGGTCCGGTCCGCTCGGCGCCGTGGCCGAGGAACAGCAGGCGCGGGCGCGTCATCGGAGCTGCGGGTCGGGGCGCACCGACGGAGCTTCGCGCACGCGCTCCGGCGGAGCAGGCGGCGACGGGGTCACCTCGCTCCTCACGCGCCGGCCCCGCGGATCGGGCCGAGCACGGCCTCGTCGAAGCGCGCCGCGTGGACGGCGACGTCGTGGTGGCGGCGGGCCCGGTCTCGTCCGGTGGCACCCAGGGCCCCTCGCTGCGCGGGGTCGTCGTGCCACGTTGCCAGCTGGGTCGCCATGGCGTCGAGGTCCGGGTACGGGACCAGGGCGCCGGCGCCGGGCTCGACCAGGGCGCCGATGCCGCCCGAGTCGAAGCAGAGCAGCGGGAGCCCCGCCAGCGCGGCCTCCACCGCGGCCAGGGGGAACGCGTCCTGGCGAGAGGGGAGGACGAACGCGTCGGCGCTGGCCAGGGTGGCTCGGAGCTCCGGCGTCGGCGGCAGGAAGCGGACTAGGTCGTCGGCATCGAGCAACGCCCGGTCGACCAGCGCGTCGTGGAGCCGAGCGTCGGCCTCGTCCGCGCCGATCCAACGGAACGCCCACCGGATGTCCGGCCGCCGTCGTCGAGCGGTGGCAGCGAGGTGCACGAAGAGGTCCGGTCCCTTGCGTCGGTCGGGTACCGCCGCGGCCACCACCACGAAGGCACCGTCCGAGGCCAGGAGCTGGCGCCGAGGGATCAGCGGGGCCTCCGCTGGCCCGAGCTCCACCCCGTACGGGATGACCTCGACCCGGTCGCGGGCCACCTCGAGCTCCTCGACGAGCATCCGCTCGACCGCGGCGCAACCGGCGATGAACCGCTGGCTGGCCAGCAGGGTCGCCAGGGGCTCCGGCTCGAGGATGTCGGCCACGCCGGCAGTCAGCTCGTGGACGATGACCACGACCCGTGGCGCAGGCTCGGGCAGCCAGGGGAGCGAATGGATGCTCCACGCGGTGTTCACCACGACGAGCGCAAGGTCGTGGAGGTCGGCCAGCTGAGCACGGCGGGCGAGCACGCGGCCGGGCTCGCCCGCCAGGAGGGTGGGCGATGCCCGGTGCACGTCCGCCGGTTCGCCCACCACGCGGACCTCGGCCAGCTCCTGGAGCTCGGGGAGCAGTTCGCCGCCGCGCAGGAGGACGATCGTGACGCGGAGGCCTCGAAGGTCCAGGTTCCGCAGGAGCTGGAGCAGGTACACCGGTGGCCCGGTCCGGTCCGCTGCGTGACCGAGGATGACGACGTGGGGGTCGGTCATCGCGGCCCTCCCACCAGCCGTTCGAGGAGCTTCGCGACACCGACCGGTCCGGGGAGGCGGGACGCCGGTTGCGTCACTGCCGCCTCGACGAGGGCGTCGCCGGCCGCGGCGACGTCGCCGAAGGGCAGGAAGCGCCAGCTCCCGTCGATGGCGAGGTCGGGGGCCGGCCGGGCGCCGAACGCGATGGTGGTGGCACCGTCGCGGTGCGCCCACACCTGGGCTTCGTCGGACGGCTGGCTCGCCCCCGGCCGGTTGCAGACGGCGACGGCGACGCCTCCGGCGGCCAGGGCCGCGCGGAACCCCGCCTCCTCGTCGCGTGCTTCGACGACCTCGATGAGGTCGAGGACGCCTTCCTGGCGGAGATCAGCCGCTTCCTCGTCGGGGATCGAGGCACCCACGGGTGCGATCCACCGCACGTGCACCCCGAGCTCACGGAGCTGATCCTGGCGGGTGGCGAGCGCCCGACCCACGAGATCGATTCCGTGGAGCCGATCGGGCGGGCCCCACGCGAGGACCTCCGGCCTGGCGGGTGGGCGCGGTGGGGCGGGCCGGAAGCCAGGTTCCCAGCGGTGGCGAGGCTCGTCGCGCAGCGGAGCACAGCGGCGCACCTCGACCTCGGTGGACACCACGACGTGGGGGCCGCCCGAGTCCACCGGAGGGATGCCCGTTACGATCGCTGGCGCTGCGAGGTCGTCCGTGGTCGGGAACCAGGCGCGGCGACCCCGGTGCCGGCGGAGCCAGGGGGCGGCGCCCAGCGCGACCGCCCCGAGCAGGAGCACATCGGAGGTGGCCCGGCGGCGGAGGAACCAGCGGAGCTCGGCATCACCGACCCGGGCGCCGAGACCTGGTGCGCCGCGGTCCGACGGCCACCGGCGCACCCGCCGATCTCGCACCACGAAGGTCCCTGCTCGCCCGGTCCACCGCTCTTCCACATCTCCTTCGTCCCAGACCAGGACCTCGGTGCCGGGTTCGGTGACGAGGGCGTCGGCGAGCACGCCGGTGGCTGGTCCGACCTGACCCCCGACGATGATGAGCCGTGGAGCGCCGTCACCCATGGTGTCCACTGTGGCACGGGGTCCGGCCGGTCTGGGTTTGCTCGAGGGCGTCGCGTGGTGCCCTCGGCCCCGGGGCGGCAGCCGAGGCGCCAGGTAGGCTGGCGGAGATCGGGGTCGGAAGGGGAACGACGTGGGGATCTTGAGGAGGCGGCGCAGCGCTGGGTCCCCTCCGGTGGCCCCGACAGCCTGTGGTGCGCCCAGCGCCACCATGTACTTCGCCCCGGACGGACAGGTGCGAGCGTGCTGCGTCAACACCGACTACACGCTGGGGCGCGTCCCGCAGCAGTCGATCCGCGAGATCTGGGAGGGTGCCCGCATCGCGTCGCTGCGCACGACGCTCGAGGGGCGCGACTTCTCGCTCGGCTGCCAGGACTGCGAGCACCGCATCGCTGCGGGCGATTGGGCGTGGAGCACCGCGAGCAGTACGACGAGTACGTGGCGGAGGAGCCGGGCCGCTACCCGAAGCGGATGGACTTCATCCTGTCCATCTCCTGCAACCTCCAGTGCGTGATGTGCAACGGCGACCTCTCGTCGTCCATCCGCATCCACCGGGAGAAGCGCCTGCCGCTGGCGTCGCCCTACGGGGATGCCTTCTTCGAGGAGCTCGAGGAGTTCCTGCCCCACCTCGAGCGGTCGGTCTTCCTCGGGGGCGAACCGTTCGTCGGTCGGGAGCCCCAGCGGGTGTTCGACCTGATGATCGACCAGGGCCACACCGGCACCGTCCAGGTCATCACCAACGGGACCCATTGGAACGAGCGAGTGGAGCGCTACCTCCGGGAGCTGCCGATGAACCTGACGGTTTCCATCGACGGCTACACCGCGGAGACGCTGGAGCCGCTTCGGGTCGGCGTGGATCGGGACCGCCTCTTCGCCAACGTCGACCGCTACCAGGAGGTCCTGGCCGGGACGGGTCGCTCGGTCTCGTTCCACTACTGCCTCATGCGCCAGAACTGGCACGAGTTCGGCGCGTTCCTCCTCGAGGCCGATCGTCGCGACGCGACGGCGATCGTGATGACCGTGACCGGTCCGGCGAGCTTCAGCTTGTGGGATCTCCCAGCGGTAGAGCTGCGGACGATCCTCGACGGGCTCGAGGAGGAAGACCGTGCGCTGGCACCGCAGCTGGGGCGCAACCGGGGCGCGTGGGTCGCCGAGCTCGATCGGATCCGGCGTCACGTGGCGCGCCTGGATGAGGGCGAGGACCCGGATTGGGTGCGCACCTCGTGGGTGCCCAGTAGGGAGACAAGCGTCGAGTTGGGGCGCCGGTCGCCCTCACCCGGCCGATCGCCTTCCTCGCGGCCTGGTCGGAGCCCCGAGTCGGAGCTCCGAGCGTGGGCAGGGCGGGCACCGCTGGTCCTGCACGTCGCCGACGGAGTCATCGGTGCGGTCGAGCGTGAGCCCTGGGCGGATCCGCTGGAACCCGAACGATGGGTCGGGCTCGAGCTCTCCGGCCTCTCCCAGCGGCTGGCGGGCCGACTCGGCCCAGCCTCGCCGCCTGTGGTCGAGACCTACGGCGGTCTCACCGTGGCGCGCACCGTGTTCGACGCCGCAGCCGGCGAGATCGAGTTCCGGTCCATCGTCGGCCTCGGCCTGATGCCTTCGGAGCTGCGCATCCTGCTCGCCACGGATGCAGATCTCATCAGCGCTGGAGCCCACCCGTGACGCGCATCGCTCTCCGGCACCTAATCCGATACCGCCGCGGCCGATCGCGGCTCCAGGCTCGGCGGGAATCGGTGGTCGTGCCGCCAGCCACGATCGGTTCAGCGCCCGAGTTTGCGTCGCCCGTCGAACGATACGACGCCGGCCGGACGGCGACCCATCGGCCGAGCATCTGCAACGCTCCGTCGACGAACCTCTACTTCGCCGCCGATGGCGCGGTCGGTCCTTGCTGGATCCAGATGGGCGAGCGCTGGGGGCCGGACCGGTCCATCCGAGACGTCTGGACGGGTGCGATGCTGTCGAACCTGCGCTCGACGCTCGCAGAGCACCAGTTCCCGGGTGCGTGCGGCCGATGCCTCCACGACATCGAGGCGGGAGTGGCCCCGCTCGCTGCGGTCTACGACCGCGAGCCGGGGATCATCGCTTGGCCGACCAGCCTCGAGCTCGAGCTGTCGAACCTATGCAACTTCGAATGCGTGATGTGCAACGGTGATCTCTCGTCGAAGATCCGGAGGAATCGTGAGCACCGCCCGCCGCTCGAGGTCCCCTACGACGATTCCTTCGTCGAGCAGCTGGTCGAGTTGATCCCGACGCTCCAGCAGGTGCGATTCAGCGGTGGCGAGCCCCTGTTGCACCCGATCCTCTACAAGGTCTGCGATCGGATCATCGAGCTGCGACCTGACCTTCGGATCGACGTGTCGACAAACGGGTCCATCCTGAACGAGAAGGTGCGGCGCCTGATCGAGCGGGCGACGATCCAGATCAACATCTCGTTCGAGTCGCTGCGCGCAGATCGATACGAGGCAATTCGGGTGGGATCCGATCACCAGCGGCTCCTCGAGAACATCGAGACTTTCCGCGAGTTGGTGCGCCCCAACGGGGGGCTGGTGACCATCAACACCAATCCCATGCGGGAGACCTGGTCGGAGATGGCCGACATGGTGCGGTTCTGCGACGAGCGGGACCTGCACCTGTCGTTCAACACGGTGATTCAGCCGGCGGAGTTGTCGCTGCGTACGCTGTCGGGCGCCGAGCTGGAGGCCATCCACGGGTTGCTGGCCGCCGAGGACCTTGGCGCCGCAGCGTCGCCGGCGGCGCGGTGGAACCACGTCCAGTACGACAACTTCGTGGGCCAGGTCGCCGCCTGGGCAGTCGAGGCCGGCGGCCAGCTGGTGGCGGTGCGCCGTGGGCCAGCGTGATGTCGAGTTAGGACTTGCGCGAGTCCTTAGGACCTGAGCGGATAGGCGT
>JAGQSL010000173.1:0-185 GCA_020439525.1 Acidimicrobiales bacterium
CTTTCGCTGCGACCGTACGGACCGCCTCCGAAAGGACCCGTAAACGTCAGCCGGCGCTCGGCGCGAGCTCCGCGGCCAGCGGCAGCCGCAGCGTGAACACGCTGCCGCCTGCGACGTTGGGCGCCACCTCGGCGACGCCGCCGTGGTCGGCGAGGATCTGGGCGACGATGGCGAGGCCCAGCCCG
>JAGQSL010000173.1:197-4669 GCA_020439525.1 Acidimicrobiales bacterium
GCCTGCTTGTCGCCGCGCCAGAAGCGCTCGAACACGTGGGGGCGGTCCTCGTCGGCGATGCCGGGCCCCTCGTCGGTCACCGACACCACCGCCCATCGGTCGTCGGTGCCGGCGCGCAGCCAGATGCGGGTGCCGTCGGGGGCGAGGCGGGTCGCGTTGGCGAGGAGGTTCGCCACCGCCTGGCGGAGCGCGAGGCGGTCGCCCAGCACCGTCGGCGCCTCGTCCGTGTCGCTCAGCAGGTCGATGCCTCGTTGCGACGCGACCGAGCGGAACTCCTCGACCGCGTCGGCCACGAGGGGCCCGAGCGGCACCGGCGCCCGTTCGCGCGCTGGCGCCCCCAGCCGCGCGTAGACGAGCAGGTCGTCGACGAGGCGAGACATCCGCGCCGCGCTGGCCCCGGCCAGCTCGGCGACGCGGCGCAGCTCGGCCGGGTCGGCGTCGGGATCGGCCAGCGCCACCTCGATGTTCGTGCGCATCACCGCGAGCGGGTTTCGCAGCTCGTGGCTGGCCTCCTGGATGAAGCGCTGCTGGCCGGCGAACGCATCGTCGAGGCGGGTGAGCATGGCGTCGAACGTGTCGGCGAGCTGCTTGAGCTCGTCGGGCGGGCCCCGCAGCGCGATGCGCCGGGACAGGTCGGTCGCCTGGATGTCGCGCGCCACCGCGGTGATCCGCCCGATCGGCCCGAGGACCCGGCCGGCCACCAGCCACCCGATGGCGAGGCTGGCGAGGAACAGCAGGCCGAGGGCCGACAGCGAGTAGGCGCGCAGCAGCGACAGCGCCCGCTCGTTGGCCAGCGCCTCCACGGACCGGTACCGGGCCCGCACCTCGGTGGGCGTCAGCACCACCCCACCGGGCACCTGCTCCACGGTCGTGACCTGGTACGTGCGGTAGAGCGTCTCATCGTGGAGCCGGGTGGCCAGCACGGCGTACAGGCCAGCCACCATGAAGGCCGCGAGGGCGAAGAGCAGCAGCGAGTAGAGCGCGGTGAGGCGGAAGCGGATGGAGCCGAGCCAGTCCGGGAGCCGATCGGCCAGCTGCACGGCCCGGCGCGCCGGGCGCGACATGGGCTCGTCGGCGGGCACCCCGCTCGTCGAGCGGTCGGCCGCCGGGTTCGGTGGCCCGACGGGCTCAGCCATCGGCGCTCCCGGGCGCGCCGAGCAGGTCGGCGCGCAGCCGGTAGCCCGCGCCGATCACGGTCTCGATCGGCGGCTCCGGGTCGGTGTCGCGGGTCAGCTTCCGTCGGAGGGTTCCGACCGTCACCCGGACCGTGTTCGTGAACGGGTCGGTGTTCTCGTCCCACACGTGCTCGAGCAGGCGCTCCTGGCTGAGCACCTCGCCGCAGTTCGCCATGAAGTACCGCAGCAGCGAGAACTCCTTGGCGGTCAGGTCGAGCAGCGAGCCTCCTCGGGTCGCCTCGAAGCGCGCCGTGTCGAGGCGGAGGTCGCCGACCGTGAGCACCGCGCCGCTGCGGCCGGCGTCGCGCCGCAGGAGGCTGCGGACCCGAGCCGAGAGCTCGGCGAAGGCGAACGGCTTCACCAGGTAGTCGTCGGCGCCCCGGTCGAGCCCGACGACGCGCTCCCCCACCCCGTCGCGTGCGGTGAGGACCAGGACGCGGGGCGCCGGCTCGTCGGGCGCAGGGGCCAGCGCCGGGTCGTCGCGCAGCCGCTGCGCCAGGTCGAGCCCGTCGCCGTCGGGCAGGTTGAGGTCGAGGGTCACCAGGTCGTAGGCGGCGACCGACAGACGATCGACCGCGCCCGCCACGTCGTTGGCCACGTCGACCGCGTAGCCCTCGCGCCGCAAGCCGCGGGCCAGGGCGTCGGCCAGCTCCACCTCGTCTTCCACCACCAGGATGCGCATCGGCACGCGACCGTACCGGCGGGGCGGGAAACGGGAGCGAAACCCTGCGGGGCCTTCGCCGGGCGGCCGATGGAGGTCGGGTGCGCCGACCCGGCCTTTACGCTGTGCTTCGGCTGCGCCTGGTTCCGTGGGCCGCCCGCACGTGCGAAGGAGCACCCGAATGATGGATCAGCCGATCAGCGCCGCCGAGTCCGCGGCCGCTGCGGAGCGGCTCGAGCAGACGCTGTTCGAGGTCAAGAAGATCATCGTCGGCCAGGACCGCGTCGTCGAGCGGCTGCTGGTCTGCCTGCTCGCCCGAGGCCACGCCCTGCTCGAGGGCGTGCCGGGCCTGGCCAAGACGCTCGCCGCCGAGACCATCGCCCGGGTGGTGGGCGGCTCGTTCACCCGCATCCAGTTCACCCCCGACCTCCTCCCCGCCGACGTGATGGGCACCCGGATCTACCGGGCTGGCACCGAGTCGTTCGACGTCGAGCTCGGGCCGGTGTTCGCCAACTTCGTGCTGGCCGACGAGATCAACCGGGCGCCCGCCAAGGTGCAGTCCGCCCTCCTCGAGGTGATGGCCGAGCACCAGGTGTCGATCGGCGGCCAGACCTTCGAGGTGCCCGAGCCGTTCCTGGTGCTCGCCACCCAGAACCCCATCGAGCAGGAGGGCGTCTACCCGCTGCCCGAGGCGCAGCGCGACCGGTTCCTCATGAAGATCGTCGTCGAGTACCCCTCCCCGGGTGAGGAGGTGGAGATCGTCCAGCGGATGGGCGTCAAGCCGCCCGAGCCGAGCGAGGCCCTCTCGATCGGCGCCCTGGGCGACCTCCAGGCCCAGACGGATCGGGTGTTCGTGGCCCGCGAGGTCGTCGACTACGCCGTCAACCTCGTGTTCGCCACCCGCGAGCCCCACCGGTTCGGCCTCGGCGACCTCGCCGAGTTCCTCCAGTACGGCGCCAGCCCGCGCGCCAGCCTCGGCCTCATCGCCGGCGGCCGGGCCCTCGCCCTGCTGCGCGGCCGCTCCTACGTGCTCCCCCAAGACGTGTACGACGTGGCGCCCGACATCTTCCGCCACCGCCTGGTGCTCACCTACGAGGCGCTCGCCCGCAACGTGTCCGTCAACGACGTGCTCGGCCGGATCCTCTCCACCGTGCCCGCGCCCCGAGTGGCGCCCTCGCAGGATCCGTCGTCGCACCACGCCGGGCCCGGCGTGCCCTCGCCCGAGACCTCGGGCGCCTCGCCGTGGCCGACGGCCCCGGCGCCCACCGGCTGGGACGCGGCCGCCGCCAACCCCTCGGCGTGGGTCCCCTCGAGCTCGGTGCCGGCACCCGCGCCCCAGCCGAGCGTCGGCCCCGAGGCCGACGAGGATCGCGGGTGGGCCGCGCCGGGCGGAGCCTCCTGAGGTGAGCGCCCCGGCCAACGTCCCGCCGCGCACCGCGGCCTCCGGCCCCGACGAGGTGCTGCGCCGGCTCGACCTCGCGGTGAGCCACAAGCTCGACGGCCTCCTCCACGGCGAGTACCAGGGCCTCGTGCCCGGGCACGGCTCGGAGCTGGGCGAGACCCGGGCCTACCAGCCCGGCGACGACGTGCGCCGGATCGACTGGAACGTGACGGCGCGCCTGCGCGACCCCCACGTGCGCGACACGATCGCGGACCGCGAGCTCGAGACGTGGGTGGTCACCGACCTGGGCGCCTCGATGGACTTCGGCACCGCGTGGTGCGAGAAGCGCGACCTGGCGGTGTCGGCCACCGCGGCGATCGGCTTCCTCACCAACCGGACGGGCAACCGCTTCGGCAACGTGGTCGTGCAGCCCGGCGGCCCGTCGGTGGTCCCCGCCAAGGGCGGGCGGACCCACCTGATGGCCACCCTGCACCGGCTGGCGTCCACGCCCCGCGCTGCGGAGGCCCCGTCCGACCTCTCGGCCGCCATCGCCCGGACCACCGCCATCGCCCGCCGACGCGGCCTCGCGGTCGTGGTGTCGGACTTCTTGGCCGACTCCGATGCGTGGGGCCCGCAGCTGCGACGCCTCGCCACCCGCCACGAGACGGTGGCGGTGGAGGTGCTCGACCCGCGCGAGCTGGCGCTGCCCGACGTGGGCGTGCTCGCCCTGGTCGACCCGGCGTCCGGGCAGACCCGTGAGGTGCCCACCGCCAACCGCAAGCTCCGGGAGCGCTACGCCGCGGCAGCCGCCGAGCAACGTGCGGCGATCGCCGCCACGATCCGGGCCGCCGGCGCCGACCACCTCGTCTTGCGGACCGACCAGGACTGGTTGCTCGACATGGTCCGCTTCGTCACCTCGCGGCGCGAGCGCGTGCACGCCCGCCGCGCCGGATGGGAGGCCCGATGAGCCCCGTGCTCGCCATCACCTTCGTCGCGGCCAACCGGCTGTGGCTGCTCTTGGGGGTCGCCGCCCTCGCGATCTCCTACCTCGTGCTCCAGCGTCGGCGCTCGTCCTATGCGGTGCGCTTCACGAACCTGGCGCTGCTCGACCGGGTCGCACCCAAGCGTCCGGGCTATCGCCGCCACGTGCCGGCCGTCCTGCTGCTGCTCGCGCTGTCGGGGATGGTGATGGCCTTCGCCAAGCCGGCCCGCAACGAGCGGGTGCCCCGCGAGCGGGCCACGATCATCCTCGCCA
>JAGQSL010000174.1:0-308 GCA_020439525.1 Acidimicrobiales bacterium
TCTCGTCGTCGTAGCAGCGCATGCCGGGGGCGACGTCGTCGAGCAGGGATGGCTTCAGGAAGAAGCCGTCAGCGGGCACGTCCGTGGTGCCGTCGACCACGACCTTGGCGCCCTCGTCGCTCGCGCCCGTCACGTAGGCGGCCACCTTGTCGCGGTGCTCGGCNNGGCGGTGATCAGCGGGCCCATCTCGCTGTCGGGCTCGGTGCCGGCGCCCACCTTGATGGCGGGGATGCGCTCCACGATCTTGTCGACGAGCTCGTCGGCCACCGAGTCCATGGCCAGCACGACCGAGATCGCCATGCACCGCT
>JAGQSL010000174.1:335-635 GCA_020439525.1 Acidimicrobiales bacterium
CCGCGGTGAGTTCGAGGTCCGCGTCGGGCAGCACGAGCATGTGGTTCTTGGCGCCGCCGAGGGCCTGCACCCGCTTGCCCTGCTGCGTGCCGGTCTCATAGATGTAGCGGGCGATCGGGGTGGACCCGACGAACGAGACGGCGGCGATGTCGGGGTGGTGGAGGATGGCGTCGACCGCCTCCTTGTCGCCGTTCACGACGTTGAACACGCCGGCGGGGAGCCCGGCCTGGGCCACCAGCTCGGCGAGGAGGAGCGCAGTGGACGGGTCCTTCTCCGACGGCTTCAGGATGAAGGCGTTGC
>JAGQSL010000174.1:685-4516 GCA_020439525.1 Acidimicrobiales bacterium
ACGGGGTGATGCCGGCCACGACGCCGAGGGGCTGGCGGATGCTGTACACGTCGACGCCGGTGGCGGCCTGCTCGGTGAAGCCGCCCTTGAGCAGGTTCGGCACGCCGCACGCGAACTCGACGTTCTCGAGCCCGCGTGCCACCTCGCCCAGCGCGTCGGAGAGCACCTTGCCGTGCTCGGCGGTGACGAGCGCGGCGATCTCCTTGCGGTTGGCGTCGACCAGCTCGCGCAACCGGAACATGACCTCGGCCCGGCGGCTGAGGCCGGTGGCGCGCCACCCGGCGGCGGCGGCCTTGGCGACCTGGACGGCGGCATCGAGCTCGGCCGCCGACGCCAGGTCGACGCTCGCCTGCTGCTCTCCGGTGGCTGGGTCGAACACCACGCCCTGGCGTCCCGACGTGCCCTCGACGATGCGGCCGTCGATCCAGTGGCTGATGCGCTTCACGGTTCGCTCCTCCCGCCGCGGCCGACCCCATCGTCGCCCGGCGCTCGTGGCCAGCGTAATGAGCCAGGTTGCGCCGCACAATCCGCCGTTTGTTACATTACAAAATGTGACCGCCGACCTCGTCGCCGCCATCGAGACCCCCAACGCCGCCGGGATCGCCGCCGCCATCGGACGGCTCATCTCCGCCGGCGACCTGCCGGTGGGCACCCGCCTGCCCACCGTGCGCGAGCTGGCCCGAGCGCTCGAGGTGTCGCCCACCACCGTGTCGGAGGCATGGCGCACGCTCGCCTCGGTCGGCGCGATCGAGGCGAGGGGCCGCAACGGCACCTACGTCCGCCAGGTGCCCGGTCCGGGCACGGCCCAGCGCTATCGACGGGTGACCGAGGGCCCGGGCCGCTTCGCCCTCGACCTCTCCACCGGCACCCCCGATCCCGCCCTGCTGCCCGATCTGGGACCGGTGATCGCTCGCGTCAGCCGCCACGACCTCACCAGCTCCTACCTCGACCGCCCGGTGCTGCCCGACCTCGAGGACCGCCTCCGCGACCGCTGGCCGTTTCCGCCCGGCTCGCTCACCGTCGTCGACGGGGCGATGGACGCCATCGACCGCGTGGCACGGGAGGTCGTGCGCCTCGGCGACCGCGTGGTGGTCGAGCACCCGACGTTCCCACCGGTCGTCGACCTGCTCGAGCAGCTCGGCGCCGAGGTGGTCGGCGTCGGACTGGACGATGAGGGCCCGGTGGTCGCCGAGCTCGAGGGTGCGCTCGCGCTCGACCCGTCGGTGGTGTTCCTCCAGCCCCGAGCCCAGAACCCGACGGGCATCGCCATCAGCGAGCGCCGGGCCAAGGCCCTCGCCGGCTTGCTGGCCCCGGGGCGGGCCATCATCGTCGAGGACGACCACGCCGGCGACGTGGCCAGCAGCCCGCTGGTCAGCCTCGGGCGCTGGCTCCCCGAGCGAACCGTGCACGTCCGCTCCTTCTCGAAGAGCCACGGCCCGGACCTCCGCCTCGCGGCCGTGGGCGGCGCCGCCGACGTCATCGATGCGGCCACGACCCGCCGCCTGCTCGGCCCCGGGTGGAGCAGCCGGATCCTCCAGGCCGTCCTGGTCGCGCTCCTCGACGACCCGACCGCCATCGCCGCGATCGACGCCGCTCGGGAGGCGTATGCGGCGCGGCGCGCCCGCTTCGCGACGGCGATGGCGGCCCACGACCTCTCGGTGGGCGGCTGCGACGGCATCAACCAGTGGGTGCCGGTGCCCGACGAGCGGGCGGCCGTGGTCACCCTCGCGGCCCAGGGCGTGGGCGTGGCGCCGGGCCAGCCGTTCCGGGTGCGGCCCGACGCCGACCACCTCCGGATCACCACCGGCCTCGTGGCGGGGGGCGCCGCCGCCCTCGACGCCCTGGCCGACCAGGTGGCCGACGCGGCCCGCTCCGCCGACGGGGCCTGGACCAACCGCCGCCGCTGATCACGAGCCCAGACGCTTCCCGCCACTCCATGTGGTGATTCGGTCGCACAGAGCGTTTTGATGCCCGCCGCGCTGGGTACGGTGCCTTCGAACGGAACGCACACGGCGGAGGAAGCTCCACATGCGGCCCATCGGCGAACCCACGGCGAGGACGGATCGACACGATCGCTCCTTCGCCGCGCTGGTGCGCCGAGCGGTCGCCGGCCTGCTCCTCACTGGAGGGATCGTGGTCCTCTGGAGCGCGGCCGCGCAGGCTGCGCCCGCCGACGCTGGTGACGGGTCGATCGGGAGCGCCCTCACCGACCTCACCAGCTCGGTCGAGCCCACCGTGGGGGGCATCACCGAGCCGGTCGTCGACAACCTTCCCCCGCTCGTCCAGCCCATCGTCGACACCGTGGCCGGAGACCCCGACGCGGGGAACCCCGCCGACACGGCTGGTGCGGCGGACCCCGTCGGACGCGTCCTCGAGACCGCGGCGCCGGTCATCGAGACCGTGCAGCCGGTCGTCGACACCGTGCAGCCCGTCGTCGAGACGGTGCAGCCCCTCGTCGAGACGGTCGCCGACCAGGCGCGCCCGGTGACCGAGCGCGTGCAGCCCATCGTCGACACGGTCCAGCCCATCGTCGACACGGTCCAGCCCATCGTCGACACGGTGCGGCCCGTCGTCGATCCGGTCGTCGGGATCGTCGACGAGGCCACCGGTGGGCTCACCGACGTCGTTCCCGTGCCCCACACGCCGCCGACGAGCCCGTCCGCGCCGTCCGCGCCGGCACCGCACCCGACCGCCCACCTCCCGGCCGGCTCGGCACCCACCGGTTCCGAGCATCCTTCGACCACCGACGCCGCGCCGTCCACCGACGTGGACCTGCGCACCGAAGTGATCGGGCGCTGGACGCCCACCGCCGTCGCCCCCCTTCCTTCGATCGCCGTCGAGCCCGCCGGCCACATCCCGGCCGGTGCCGCCGCACCAGCGGCGCGAGCATCGGCCACGGAGGCCGAACCACGACCGGCGCCCGTCCCGAGCGGGAGCGAGCAACCGGCCTCGCCGAGCCCGACGACCGATGGCGCGAGGCCGATGTCCGACTGCGGTCGGACGGCCGACGGCAGTCGGTCAGGAGGCGCGCTGGCGTCGCTCGGCCCGGAGGACCTCGCGAT
Organism: Acidimicrobiales bacterium; assembly: GCA_020439525.1. Taxonomy (GTDB): domain Bacteria; phylum Actinomycetota; class Acidimicrobiia; order Acidimicrobiales; family Iamiaceae; genus Aquihabitans. The sequence continues at coordinate 3,748 of JAGQSL010000174.1, forward strand.
CCTGGCCGACCACGGCCGTCGAGCGGCCGACGGCGCCAGGGTCGATCTGCGCTCGCTCGCGGCTGAGCGCCCCGAGGTCGCACCGGACTGACGGCGTTGGGATCGCCTCGGTCGATCCACCGCCATCTGATCCCACGCGCGAGCCGCCACCCGGCGGTCTCACGCCACGCGACTTCGAACCCATGGAGGAACCATGAACACCCTGCTTCGCACCGTGGTGCGCGTGGCGTTGCTCGCAGCCGGACTCTGGCTGCTCAGCATCGCTTCGCCATCGCCCGCTTCCGCCGCCCCGCGCGGCGACCAGCCGCTCGTCGACATCGACCTCGACATCCCCGTCGACCTCTGCGGCACCACCATCACCGTCATCGGCCACACCGGCACCGACTGCACCACCCCACCGGCGCCCGAGCCCACGACGACCGAACCCGCAGCCACCGAGACCGACACCGGCCTCGTCGACATCGACCTCGACATCCCCGTCGACCTCTGCGGCACCACCATCGGCGTCCTCGCACCCACCTCGACCACCAGCGGACCCGCCGAACCCACGGCCACGGAGACCGACACCGGCCTCGTCGACATCGACCTCGACATCCCCGTCGACCTCTGCGGCACCACCATCGGCGTCCTCGCACCCACCTCGACCACCAGCGGACCCGCCGAACCCACGGCCACGGAGACCGACACCGGCCTCGTCGACATCGACCTCGACATCCCCGTCGACCTCTGCGGCACCACCATCGGCGTCCTCGCACCCACCTCGACCACC
>JAGQSL010000175.1 GCA_020439525.1 Acidimicrobiales bacterium
ACGCCCATGGCGAAGTTGATCAGGAAGAGCTTCCCGAAGAACTTGGTGAGCCGCAGGTACGACTCGTCGCCGGTGCGGTACCACTTGGTCTGGAACCACGCCACCGTCAGCCCCAACCCGATGGTCAGGGGGACCATCAAGAAGTGGTACACGGTCGTGATCCCGAACTGCCATCGGGAGAGGGTCACCACGTCCATCGCTGCGCTCCTTCGCTGCCCAGGCGCTGCGGCTCGTGTTCTAGCCGGTACCCCGGAGGGTAGCAGCGCCATCGCGTGGCGCGATCGGGTCGTAGGTCCCGATCTTTCCCGGCGATGGTCCAGGGGTGAGCGTCAGCTCACATCTGGAACTGGTCCCAGCCCTCGGCCCACGGGCAGTGCCGGCACCCGGCGCTGCAGCAGTAGCCGCGGTCCACCAGGTACTGCGCCGTCATCACCGTGAAGCCGGTGCGGGGGTCGAGGTAGGTCGACAGGCCGGCGTCGATGGCGCGCCGGTGGCGCTCGAGGATCTCGTCGTAGGCCGGGTGGTCCGGGGCGAGCCGGCTGGGCGCCGGGCGCTCGCGCCAGCCCGGGCGCAGGGGGCCGCTCGGCCCCGCCTTCACGCCTCGGCCACGGGGGCGAGCACGACCTCGACCGATGCCTCCGCTCCCTCGACGAGGACGAGGTCGTCGATCGAGCCGGCCGCGCAGAGGTCGTCGGCGGCGAGGCGAAGGGCGGCGATCCGGTCGCCGGTGTCGGTCACCGTGGCCCGCTCGACGGCGGCGCGCTGGGAGACCTTGGCGTCGGACTTGGCCTTGCGGACCTCGCGGATGGCGTCGGCGGCGACGACGAGCGGGGAGGGCGCACCTCCGGCGGTGACGTCCTCGCCGGCCAGCGCCCGCAGCTCCGTGGAGGTGGGCCAGGGGGCGAGGTGGACCGACCCCTCCTCGTGCCACGACCAGACCTCCTCGGTGACGTAGGGGAGGAACGGGGCGAAGAGCCGCAGGAGGGTGGACAGCGCGGCGCGCAGCGCCGCTCGCGCCGAGTCGGCCCCGGGCCCGTCGGCGTAGGCCCGGCCCTTCACCAGCTCGAGGTAGTCGTCGCAGAACCGCCAGAAGAACTCTTCGCTGCGCTGGAGCGCGCGGGCGTAGTCGAACCCGTCGAACGCCCGGGTGGCCTCGTCGACCAGGCCGGCGAGCTCGCCCAGCATGGCGATGTCGATGGCCTCGGTGGGGCGGGCGCCGGCGGTCGGTTCGCCGAGGCCGAGCGCGAACTTCGACGCGTTGAGGACCTTGATGGCGAGGCGGCGGCCGATCTTCATCTGGCCGGCGTCGAACGCGGTGTCGGTGCCCGGGCGGCCGTTGGCAGCCCAGTAGCGGACGGCGTCGGAGCCGTGCTGCTCGAGCAGGTCGGAGGGGACGACGACGTTGCCCTTCGACTTCGACATCTTCTTGCGGTCGGGGTCGAGGATCCACCCCGACAGGGCGGCGTTCGACCACGGGACCGTGCCGAACTCGAAGTGGCTGCGGACCACCGTGGAGAACAGCCAGGTCCGGATGATGTCGTGCGCCTGGGGCCGCAGGTCCATCGGGAACGTGCGGGCGAAGAGGTCGGGATCCTCCTCCCAGCCCGTCGCGATCTGCGGGGTGAGCGACGACGTGGCCCAGGTGTCCATGATGTCGGGCTCGCCCGTGAAGCCGCCCGGCTGATCGCGCTGGTCGGCCGTGTAGCCCTCGGGGACCTGGGCGAGGGGGTCGATCGGCAGGAGCGACTCGTCGGGGACGATCGGGTGGGCGTGGTCGGGGCGGCCCTCGTCGTCGAGCGGGTACCAGAGGGGGATCGGGACGCCGAAGTACCGCTGCCGGGAGATCAGCCAGTCGCCGTTCAGGCCGTCGACCCAGGTGGTGTAGCGGTGGCGCATGTAGTCGGGGTGCCAGGCGAGCTCGTCGGCCCGCCCGACGAGGGCCTGGCGCAGGTCGTCGTCGCGGCCGCCGTTGCGGATGTACCACTGGCGGGTGGTGACGATCTCGAGGGGCTTGTCGCCCTTCTCGAAGAACTTGACCGGGTGCTCGATCTTCTTGGGCTCGCCGAGCAGCTCGCCGCTGGTGCCGAGCAGCTCGACCATGACGCGCTGGGCGCCGCCCGGTGCCTTGCGGGCGATCTGGCCGTAGGCCTCCCGCGCGGCGTCGGTGGCCAGCCACTCGGGGGCCTCGGCACGGAAGCGGCCGTCCTTCTCGATGACCGCGCGGGTCTCGAGCTGGAGCTCGCGCCACCAGGTGACGTCGGTGAGGTCGCCGAAGGTGCAGACCATGGCGATGCCGGTGCCCTTGTCGATCTCGGCCAGCGGGTGGGCCTTGACCGGGACCTCGACGCCGAACACCGGCGTGGTGACGGTCGAGCCGAACAGCGGCTGGTAGCGCTCGTCGTCGGGGTGGGCGACGAGGGCGACGCAGCTCACCACCAGCTCCGGGCGGGTGGTGGAGATGACGACGTCGCCGCCGCCGTCGGTGCGGTGGAACGCGAGGTCGTGGTAGGCGCCGGGGCGAGGGCGGTCCTCCAGCTCGGCCTGGGCGACGGCGGTCTGGAAGGTGACGTCCCAGAGGCTCGGGGCCTCCGAGGAGTAGGCCTCGCCCCGGGCCAGGTTGCGCAGGAACGCCCGCTGGCTGGTGCGCTGGGTCTTGAGCGAGACGGTGCTGTAGGTCATCGACCAGTCGATCGACAGCCCGAGGCGGCGCCACAGCTGCTCGAACACGACCTCGTCGCGCGCCGCCAGCTCCTCGCAGAGCTCGACGAAGTTGCGCCGGCCGATGGCGTCGTAGTCCTGGCGGTCCTTCGCCGGGGCCTCGGGCGGGACGTAGCCCTCGATGTAGGCGACGCTCGGGTCGCAGCGGACGCCGTAGTAGTTCTCGACGCGGCGCTCGGTGGGCAGGCCGTTGTCGTCCCAGCCCATCGGGTAGAAGACCGCCTTGCCCCGCATGCGCTGGTACCGGGCGACGGTGTCGGTGTGGGTGTAGCTGAACACGTGGCCGACGTGCAGCGAGCCCGAGACGGTGGGCGGCGGGGTGTCGATCGAGAACACGTCGGCCCGCTCGCGCGTGCGGTCGAAGCGGTAGGTGCCCTGCTCCTCCCACACGGCGTCCCACTTCTCCTCGAGGCCGTCGAGGGAGGGCTTGTCGGGGACGTTCGGCGTGGCCATAGGCCTGAGACGGTACCGGCCCGCTCCGCGGCCCTCCCAAGCCGTTGGCGGCGCCGCGCCGGCCCCGTTCTGCCGCGCCTGGTGGTCGCGTGGAACCACTGGTCGCGGCAGAACCTGTGGGATCGGGCGGTTCCGCGGTTCTGCCGCGCCTGGTGGTCGCGTGGAACCACTGGTTGCGGCAGAACGGGTGGCGGCCATCGGCCATGATCGGGAGGTGACGATCCCGCCCATCCACCTGCACGACACGCGGCGTCGCGCTGTGGTGCCGTTCGAGCCGATCCGCGAGGGCCGGGCGGGGATCTACACCTGCGGGCCCACCGTCTACGGCCCCCAGCACCTCGGCAACATGCGCTCCCAGCTCATGGCCGACCTGCTGCGCCGGGTGCTCGAGGCGGCGGGCTACGAGGTCACGCACGTCATCAACATCACCGACGTCGGCCACCTGGTGAGCGACGCCGACGAGGGCGACGACAAGGTCGAGGCCGCCGCGGCCCGCACCGGCGAGACGGTGGCGGAGATCACCGAGCGGTGGACCGAGCAGTGGCGGAGCGACCGGCGTCGCGTCGGCTGCCTCGAGCCCCACCTGAACCCGCGCGCCACCGACCACATCGCCGGCCAGATCGAGATGGTGCGCACCCTCGAGGCCAAGGGCCACACCTACGTCATCGACGACGGCGTCTACTTCGACACCGCCACGTTCCCCCGCTACGCCGACTTCGCCGGGCTGAACCTCGACGACCTCGAGGCCACCGGTCGGGTGGAGAACGTGGCCGACAAGCGCCACCCCGCGGACTTCGCCCTCTGGAAGCTCACGCCGCCCGGCGTCACGCGCCTCCAGGAGTGGGACTCGCCGTGGGGGCGCGGCTTCCCCGGGTGGCACGTGGAGTGCTCGGTGATGGCCGACGACGCCCTCGGCCACCCGATCGACATCCACACCGGTGGCGTCGACCACATCCGCGTCCACCACACCAACGAGATCGCCCAGAGCGAGTGCGCCTTCGACCTGCACCCGTGGGTCCGCATCTGGATGCACCACGAGTTCCTCGACGTCGGCGGCGAGAAGGTCTCGAAGAGCAAGGGCCACGTCCTCGTGGTCGACTCGCTCGTCGAGCGGGGGATCGACCCGCTCGCCTTCCGCTACTTCTTCCTCCAGGCCCACTACCGCCAGCAGCAGGCCTTCACCTTCGAGCTGGTCGAGGCGGCCGGCACCGCCCTGCGCCGGCTCACCCAGCACGCGGTGGCGGCCCGCGACGAGGTGGGCGGCGACGTGTCGGGCACCGGTTCCGCTCGGGCCGAGCAGCTGCGGGGCGAGTTCTGGGCGGCGCTGGCCGACGATCTGAACGCGCCGCGGGCCCTGGCGATCGCCTCCACCGTCGCCCGCGACGGCGAGCTCGGTGCCGCCGACCGGTGGTCGCTCCTGGCCGACTTCGACCGGGTGCTCGGGTTCGGCCTCGCCGATGCGCCCGCCACCGGCTCCGGTGAGGGCGCCGTGGTCGACGAGCGGGTCGCGGCGCGGCTCGCCGAGCGCCAGGAGGCTCGGGCGGCCAAGGACTTCGCCACCGCCGACCGCATCCGCGACGAGCTCGCCGCGGACGGGTGGGAGATCGTCGACACCCCCGACGGGCCCACGGTCCGGCCGCGCTGAGCGGGGTGGGCCCGGGCTTGGCGCGCTCGGTTGCGGGAGGTCTAGCCTTGGCGATTGTTACCCACGGGTAACAACCGTCCGGCACGGGGCCGGACCCGTCTCGCCCGGAAGGTGTGCCATGGCTGAGTTCTCGCTCGCGCTCAACGAGGAACAGGAGCAGCTGAAGGACTGGATCCACCAGTTCGCGGCCGACGTGGTGCGGCCCGCTGCCGAGGAGTGGGACGAGCGCGAGGAGTTCCCCTGGCCGATCGTCGAGGAGGCCGCCAAGATCG
>JAGQSL010000176.1:0-10674 GCA_020439525.1 Acidimicrobiales bacterium
TCCTCGGCCTTCTGGGCCATGAGCCCGACGTTCGGCACCGAGCCCATGGTGGCCGGGTCGAAGGCGCCGTTGGCCTTGCAGTCCTCGATGACCACCTCGTAGACGCCGGCGTAGCTCGAGTCGGGGATGACCGCCTTGGTGTCCTGCTGGGCGCCCTGTGCGTTCCACATCTGGCCCGAGCTGCGGATCATGGCGGGCATCGAGGCATCGACGATCACGTCGCTCGGGACGTGCAGGTTGGTGATGCCGCGGTCGGAGTCGACCATGGCCAGGGCGGGGCCCGTCTCGTAGGCGGCGTTGATCGCGGCCTCGACCTCGGCTCGCTGGTCGTCGGGGAGCCCGGCGACGGCCGAGGCGATGGCGGCCATCCCGTCGTTGGGGTTGGCGCCGATCTCCTCGAGGAGGGCGCCATGGCGCTCGAACAGCTCGGCGAAGAAGACCCGCACGGCGTGGCCGAACATGATCGGGTCCGACACCTTCATCATGGTGGCCTTCAGGTGCAGCGAGAACAGCACGCCCTGGGCCTTGGCGTCGGCCACCTGGTCGCGCAGGAAGGCCACCAGGGCGGCCTTGGACATGAACGTGCCGTCGACGACCTCGCCGGCCAGCACGGGCAGCTCGTCCTTCAGGACGGTGACGGTGCCGTCGTCGGCGACGTGCTCGATGCGCAGCACGTCGTCGGCGGCCAGGGTGATCGAGCACTCGTTGTGGCGGAAGTCGCCCGCGGTCATGGTGGACACGTGGGTCTCGGAGTCGGTGGACCAGGCGCCCATCGAGTGCGGGTGGGCCTTGGCGTACTCCTTCACGGCGCGTGGGGCGCGCCGGTCGGAGTTGCCCTCGCGCAGGACGGGGTTGACCGCGCTGCCCTTGACGCGGTCGTAGCGGGCGGCGATGTCTCGCTCGGCGTCGGTGGTGGGCTCGTCGGGGTAGTCGGGGAGGTCGTAGCCCTTGGCCCGCAGCTCGGCGACGGCGGCCTTCAGCTGGGGGAGCGAGGCGCTCACGTTCGGGAGCTTGATGATGTTGGCCTCGGGGCGGGTGGCCAGCGCGCCGAGCTCGGCGAGGTGGTCGGGGCGGCGCTGGTCGTCGGGGAGCAGGTCGGCGAAGGCGGCGAGGATGCGGCCGGCGAGGCTGATGTCGCGGGTCTCGATCGACACCCCGCCGGTGCGGAGGAACGCCTCGACGATGGGCAGCAGCGACCGCGTGGCCAGGGCGGGGGCCTCGTCGGTGTGGGTGTAGATGATCGGAGAGGGTGCAGGCATGGTGGCGTCCGAGCGGTCGATGGGGGATGGTGCGTGGTGAACCTGGACGATACCGGCGATACGATCTGACGGTCCGTCAGAAACCCGGCTGGAGGCAAGCGCAGATGCTCGATCACCTGATCAAGGGCGGCACCGTCGTCGACGGGACCGGTGCGGCGCCCCGCCTGGCCGACGTGGGCATCCGCGACGGGCGCATCGTGGCGGTGGGCGAGGTGAGCGAGGAGGCGGCCGAGGTCATCGATGCCACCGGGAAGCTGGTGATCCCCGGGGCGATCGATCCGCACACCCACTACGACGCCCAGCTGTTCTGGGATCCGGGCGCGTCGCCGTCGAACGTGCACGGGGTGACGACGATCATCGGCGGCAACTGCGGCTTCACCCTGGCGCCGTTGCGCCCCGACGATGCGCGCTACACCGCCGAGATGCTCGCGGCGGTGGAGGGGATGAGCGTGCAGGCGCTCCACGAGGGCGTGCCGTGGGGTTGGGAGAGCTTCGCCGACTACCTCGACGCGCTCGAGGGGTCGATCGGCGTGAACGCCGCGTTCCTGGTGGGCCACTGCGCGCTGCGGCGCTACGTGATGGGCTCGGACTCGATCGGCAACGAGGCGACGGCCGAGCAGGTCGCCGAGATGCAGCGGGTGCTGGCGGAGTCGCTCGATGCCGGGGGGCTCGGGTTCTCGACGACGCTGAGCCGCACCCACTCCGACGGCGACGGTCAGCCCGTGGCGAGCCGCTGGTCGACGACCGAGGAGCTGCTGGCCCTGTGCGAGGTGGTGGGCCAGAAGCCCGGCACCACGCTCGAGGCCATGACCGACGGGTGCCTCGACAAGTTCTCCGACGAGGAGATCGAGCTGTTCACCGACATGTCGGCGACGGCGAAGCGGCCGCTGAACTGGAACGTGCTGACGATCGACTCCCGGGAGCCCGATCGCATCCCCCGCCAGCTCTCGGCCGGCGACATCGCGCGGGCCAAGGGGGGCAGGGTGGTGGCGCTCACGCTGCCGGTGCAGGTGCCCATGAACATGAGCTTCCTGAACCACTGCGGGCTGTTCCTGATCCCCGGCTGGAAGGACGTGCTCGGCCTGCCCGTCCCCGAGCGGATGGCGAAGCTCCAGGACCCGGAGGTGCAGGCCACGATGGTGGCCCAGAGCCAGGCGCCCGAGGCCGGCGTGTTCAAGCGGCTGGCGGACTTCGACAACTACCTGATCGGCGACACCTACTCGGAGGCCAACGAGGGCTTGAAGGGTCGTCGGGTGGCCGACATCGCCGCCGAGCGCGGCACCGGGGCGTTCGCCACGTTGATCGACATCGTCGTGGCCGACGAGCTGCGCACGATCCTGTGGCCGATCCCGCCCGATGGCGACGCCGCCTCCTGGGAGCTGCGCCGCCAGACGTGGTGGGACGAGCGGGCGATGCTGGGCGGCTCCGACGCCGGGGCCCACCTCGACCGCATGTGCGGGGGGAACTTCCCCACCCGCTTCCTCGGCGACACCCTGCGCGGTCGCAAGCTGGTCCCCCTGGAGCGGGCGGTGCAGCTCATGACGCAGGTGCCCGCCGAGCTGTTCGGGCTCGTGGATCGGGGGCTGATCGCCGAGGGGTTCCACGCCGATGTGGTGGTGGTCGATCCCGAGACGGTGGGCTCCGAGCTGGCCGAGCTGGTGCACGACCTCCCCGGGGGGTCGGCGCGCCTCACCGCGGATCCGATCGGCGTGGAGCGGGTGCTCGTGAACGGGCGGGTCGTGGTGGTCGACGGGAAGCCCACCGGCGAGCTCGCCGGTGCGGTCCTGCGCAGCGGGCGGGACACCCGCACCGTCGCCACGTCCTGAGCTCGTCGGTGCGCCGGTGCGCCACCGGTCCGGGTCGAGGTCGAGGTGGGGGTCGATGACGTCGGGGTCGACGCCCTCGGGGTCCACGAGGTCTGGCTCGCCTCGATGGCGCTGGTCGGACCGTCGCAGCCCGGGGGCGAGCTCGTAGGTCGCCCGGGAGGTGCGGATGGCGCGGTGGTCGAGCACCTCGCGGCGCATGGCGTCGCCGAGGGCTTGCACGGGGCGGCGGCTCAAGATGCGATAGCCGTGGTGGTGCAGGAGCGCGTGCATCTCGCGGAGCCGCAGCCGGCCGTAGCGGCGCAGCAGGGCGAGGCAGGTGGCGCGCAGGCTGCGGCCCCACAGCTCGAGGGCATCGTCGAACGCCGGCGGGAGCGGGGGAGCTTCGGCTTCGGGCGGTTCTCGTCCCGCTCGGTGCTCGATCTTGGGCCAGAGCTGCTCTCGGAGGAGGGCGAGCTGCTCGAGGACCTCGATGCGGCGGGTCGTGCTGGCGTGGAGGGTGCGGTCGATCTCGGCGAGCTCGGCGATCGCCTGGTCTCGTGCCACCTGGAGGGCGAGGCGTCGCTGCGACGGGGTGCGCTGGATGGTGCGCAGCGGACGCCGGCGACGGAAGTCCTGCATGGCGGCCTTGCGGCCGGGGCGGTCGTGGGGTGGGGGCGGGTCGATCGGGCGGCGGGGGCCAGCGTCGCCGTCGTGGTGCGTGGCCGGCTCGGGGTCGGGGTCGCGGTCGCTGGGGGGATCGACGTCCATCGGGTTGCCTCGGAGGGTGGTGTGGCGGTCGGGTTGCGGGAGCCGGAGCTCCGAGGTGGGAGCACACCCTGGCAAGGGGGTACGACAACGAAGCGGTGGGCGGGGGCGCGCTGCCACTATGGACGAGCGGTCGGTCCGAGCCTCGGTCGTAGGGAGCGAATCGACGTCGATTCGCTCCCTAGCACCACCGATCTCTCACGGTCGGCGTCGCATCGGGCGGCGAATCGATGTCGATTCGCCGCCTAGCACCCACGGGCGAACTCGCCGGGCACGCCGCTAGCGTCGGACCGGCCACCCAGCCGTTCGCCACCATCCGGGGAGACCCATGCAGACCTTCGATCAGCTCTACCTCGACGGCCGCTGGGTCGACCCCGTCGGCACCGGCACGATCGACGTCATCAACGCCTCCACCGAAGAGGTCATGGGCCGCATCCCCGAGGGCGTCGCCGCCGACGTCGACCGGGCGGTGGACGCCGCGGCCGCCGCCTTCGAGGCCTGGTCCTCCACCAGCCCCGCCGAGCGAGCCGCGTTCGTGCAGGCCATCAGCGAGGGCATCGCCGCACGCAGCGAGGAGATCGCCACCACCATCTGCGGCGAGGTCGGCATGCCGATCTTCCTCTCGAAGGCGATCCAGGCCGGCCTGCCCCAGGCCATCGCCGCCAGCTACCCGGCCATCGTCGACGACTTCGCCTGGGAGGAGGAGGTCGGCAACTCCCTCGTGGTCCACGAGCCCGTCGGCGTCGTCGGCGCCATCACCCCCTGGAACTACCCCCTGCACCAGATCGTCCTGAAGGTCGCCCCCGCCCTCGCCGCCGGCTGCACGGTGGTGCTCAAGCCGAGCGAGGTGGCACCGCTGAACGCGTTCATCCTCGCCGAGATCCTCGACGCCACGGGCCTGCCCGCGGGTGTGTTCAACCTCGTGTCGGGCACCGGGCCCGAGGTGGGCGAAGCGCTGGTCGCCCACCCCAAGGTCGACATGATCTCCTTCACCGGCTCCACCCGGGCCGGCAAGCGGGTGGCCGAGGTCGGTGCGCAGACCGTCAAGCGCATCGCCCTCGAGCTCGGCGGCAAGTCGGCCAACATCCTCCTCCCCAGCCTCGAGGGCGACGAGCTGGCCAAGGCCACCAAGGCGGCCCTCAGCTCGGCCTACCTCAACAGCGGCCAGACCTGCACCGCCTTCACCCGCCTCCTGGTGCCGGCCGACAAGCAGGACGAGATCGTCGACGCCCTGCGCGCCGAGGTCGAGGCCACCTACACCGTCGGCGATCCCGCCGCCGGGGCCGGGCGCCTCGGCCCCCTCATCTCCGACGTCCAGCGCGACCGCGTCCGCAGCTACATCGCCAAGGGGATCGAGGAGGGGGCCACCCTCGTCGCCGGCGGCCCCGAGGCGCCCGACGACCTCCCCACCGGCTACTACGTCAAGCCCACCGTGTTCGCCGACGTCCGCAACGACATGACCATCGCCCAGGAGGAGATCTTCGGGCCGGTGCTCTCGGTCATCCCCTACGAGACGGTGGACGAGGCCGTCGCCATCGCCAACGACTCGCCCTACGGCCTCTCCGGTGGCGTGTGGGGCGCCGAGCGCGCCGAGGCCGAGGCGGTGGCCCGCCGCATCCGCACCGGCGGCGTCGAGGTCAACGGCGGCCGCTACAACCCGCTCGCCCCCTTCGGCGGGTTCAAGCAGTCCGGGATCGGGCGCGAGGCCGGCCGCTACGGCCTCGAGGAGTTCCTGCAGACCAAGTCGATCCAGCGCTGAGCGCACCCGGCCCCAGGTCGCTCACGCCTCCGGTCGCCCCGCCCAGCGGTCGATCCGCCGCCAGCCGGGCTCGACGCGGGTCGCGTGGTACACCCACGCCGAGCCCACCCCCGCCAGATCGACGATGCGGCGGACGTAGGGGTCGGCGCCCGGGTCGGGCGGATCGCCGATCCCCTCCATCGCATCGAGCTCGGCGATCAGCCGCCGCTCGAGGACGCCGGGCGCGAACCGCACCCACCATCCCGGCACCCGATCCGAACCCGCCGTGAAGCGAGCAGCCGGCCAGCCGTGCCCGGTGTCCCACAGCTCCCCCGGCACCGACGCGGGCCCCCATGCGCTCGCCGACCCCTCGAGCATCCCCCAGCGCAGGTGGCCGGGCATGAGCGTGCCGTAGACGAACAGCAGGTCCGGCGACTCGGCGGGCACGGCCGCAGCCTGCCACCACGGCGCTGCCCGATCCGCACCCACCTCCTACGCTGCCCCCGATGGCCGCACCCGCGCCGCCGCCACCCCCGCCAGCGACACCGCCCCCGCCCCCGGGCCGCATCGCCCGCTTGGCCTCGCACCTGCCGGGCCGAGCGCGCTCGGCCGCCGCCCGCCTGCCCGGTGCGATGGCGCCGCCGATCGAGGCCGGCACCCCGACGCCCCGCGTGGCCATCATCGGCTCGGGCTACGGCGGGATCGCCATGGGGTGTCGCCTGCGGCAGGCCGGCATCGAGACCTTCACCATCCACGAGAAGGGTGAAGGCATCGGCGGCACCTGGCGTGACAACACCTACCCCGGCGCCGCGTGCGACGTGCCCTCCGCGCTCTACTCGCTGTCGTTCGCGCCCAAGCCCGACTGGAGCCGCACCTTCCCCGCCCAGCCCGAGATCCTCGGCTACCTCGAAGGGGTCGTCGACGAGTTCGGGCTACGACCTCACCTGCGCCTGCGCAGCGAGCTCACCGACGCCGAGTGGGACGACGCCGAGTCCTGCTGGCACCTCGGCTTCGCCGACGGCCGGCGCGAGGACGCCGAGGTGCTCGTCGCCGCGACCGGCCAGCTCTACCGCCCGCACATCCCGGCCATCGCCGGCCTCGAGACCTTCGGCGGCCCGATGTTCCACTCGGCGCGCTGGGACCACGATCACGACCCGACCGGCGAACGGGTCGGCGTGATCGGCATCGGCGCCAGCGCCATCCAGTTCGTGCCACCGGTTGCCCAGCGAGCGTACCGCACCACCCTCTTCCAGCGGACCACCAACTACGTGGCGCCGAAGCGAGACCCGGAGCGCTCCGACGCCGCCAAGGTCGCCTTCGCCCTGCTGCCCGAGCTCCAACGCCTCTACCGCTGGTCGATCTGGCTGCGGTTCGAGGCCCGATGGGTCGTCTTCCGCCAGGGCAGCCGGCTCGGCCGGCTCCTGCAGCGGGCCTTTCAGCGCGAGATCGCCAAGCTGGCCAGCGACGACCTGCCCCTCGAGGCGCTCGTGCCCGACCACCCGCTCGGCTGCCGCCGGATCCTGATCTCGAGCGACTGGTACCCGACCCTCGCCCGGCCCGACGTCGAGGTGGTCACCGCGGCGATCGACCACGTCGAGCCGGGGGCGGTGGTCACCGTCGACGGTCGCCGCCACCCGCTCGATGCACTCGTCTTCGGCACCGGGTTCGAGTCCACCGGGTTCCTCGCGCCGATCCGCATCGTGGGGCGCGACGGCGCCGACCTGCACGAGCGATGGGCCGACGGCGCCGAGGCCCACCTCGGCATCGCCGTCGCCGGCTTCCCGAACCTGTTCGTGCTCTACGGCCCCAACACCAACCTCGGCCACAACTCCATCGTGTTCATGCTCGAGCGCCAGGTCGCCTACTCCCTCACCCTGATCCGACGGCTCGTCGAGCGCGGCGAGGCGAGCGTCGAGGTGCGCCCCGACGCCCAGGCGCGGTCGAACCGGCGGATCCAGGCGGCGCTCGCCGGCAGCGTGTGGGCCGAGGGCTGCCGCTCCTGGTACAAGACGGCGAGCGGCAAGATCACCAACAACTGGCCGGGCCCGACCGTGCAGTACTGGTGGCGCACGCTCGTGCCCCGAGCGTCGGACCTCCGGGTTCGGCCCGTGGTCCATTCGGGGGCCGAGAGGCCGCCTGGATAGGGTTCGAACGTCGGCCGCGCACCCCCTGCACCCGGGCCGACCAAGGATCGCGAGGAGACCCGCCATGACCGAGCCCGTACGCGTCGCCGTCACCGGAGGAGCCGGCCAGATCGGCTACAGCCTGCTGTTCCGCATCGCCAGCGGTGCGCTCCTGGGGCCCGACACCCCGGTGATCCTCCAGCTCCTCGAGATCACCCCCGCCCTCGGCGCCCTCGACGGCGTGGCCATGGAGCTCGACGACTGCGCGTTCCCGCTCCTCGCCGGCATCGTGAAGACCGACGACGCCGACGTGGCCTTCGGCGACGCCGACATCGCCCTGCTCGTGGGCTCGCGCCCCCGCACCGCCGGCATGGAGCGCGGCGACCTGCTCTCGGCCAACGGCGCCATCTTCACCGCCCAGGGCAAGGCGCTCTCCGACAGCGCCAAGAAGGACGTGAAGGTCCTCGTGGTCGGCAACCCGGCCAACACCAACTGCCTCATCGCCATGAACAACGCCCCGGGCATCGACCCGAAGCAGTTCACCGCCATGACCCGCCTCGACCACAACCGGGCGATGGCGCAGCTCGCCGCCAAGACGGGCGCCACCGTGGCCGACATCACCAAGATGACGATCTGGGGCAACCACTCCGCCACCCAGTACCCCGACCTCTTCCACGCCGAGGTGGGCGGGGAGAACGCCGCGGCCAAGGTCGGCGACCAGGCCTGGCTCGAGGGCGACTTCATCCCCACCGTGCAGAAGCGCGGCGCCGCCATCATCGAGGCCCGCGGCTCGTCGTCGGCGGCGTCGGCCGCCAACGCCGCCATCGACCACGTGCACGACTGGGTGGCCGGCACCCCGGAGGGCGACTGGGTCTCGATGGCCGTGCCGTCCGACGGGAGCTACGGCGTGCCCGAGGGCCTCATCTCGTCGTTCCCCTGCACCACCAAGGACGGGGAGTGGTCGATCGTGCAGGGCCTCGACCTCGACGAGTTCTCCCGTGCCCGCATCGATGCGAGCGTGGCCGAGCTGGCCGAGGAGCGCGACGCCGTGAAGGAGCTGGGCCTGATCTGAGGGCCGTCGCCGACCGCTACTTCAGGAACTTCGAGGTGGTGTTGTCGGCCAGCACCTTGCCGCCGGTCTGGCAGGTGGGGCAATAGGCCACGGTGTAGGCGCGGTACTCGACCGCGCGCACCGTGTCGCCGCACACCGGGCACGCGTCGCCCACGTGGTGGTGCACCGCCCCCGACCGCTCGGACGACCGAGCCAGGTGGTCGCGCCCGCGCTCCTCGGCAAGCGATCCGGCGATGCACGCCGCCGCCGCCGACGCCAGCGCACCCACCTGGTCGGCGTCGAGCTTCGCCGCGCTCGCGAACGGCGACAGCTTGGCGCGGTGGCAGATCTCGTTGGCGAGCCGGCGACCGATCCCGGCGACGGCGGACTGGTCGCGCAGCACCCCGTGCAGCCGGCCGGTGCGCTCGGCGAGCACCGCCGCCCACCCGTCGACGTCGAGGGCGTCGGCATCGGGCCCCAGCCCCTCGAGCGGCGCCTGGCCCTCGGGATCGCCCTCCACCACCCACACCCCGGCCTTGCGCTCCGTGCCGGGCTCGGTGAGCAGCAGCGCCCGCCCGTCCTCGAAGGTCCAGCGGGCGATGCCGTTGCGGGGCTTGGCCGACTGCTTCTCGTCGGGCACCAGGCGCCCGCCCTGCATCAGGTGCACCACGAAGGTGATCGGGCCCGCCGCCACCAGCAGGTGCTTGCCCCGGTGCCCGAACGGTCCGACCCGCTGGCCCACCGCATCGGCGGGATCGGGCCGGAAGGTCTTGAGCGCCGTGAACGTGATCGGCCGGAAGCCGGCGAGGACCGCGCCGCCGAACGCCTCGTCGAGGCGCTCGGCGTGGGCCTGCAGCTCGGGCAGCTCGGGCACGCCGGCCTCAGCCCTCGACGGCGGCGGTCGGCGGGTCGGTCTCGGCGCGGACGGCGGCGAACACGTCGCCGAGCTGCCCGAAGACCTCGCCGTGCTCGAGCAGCACGCGCAGGTCGCCGCCCACCCGCAGGCGTCCGGTCATGAAGGCCCGCTGGGCGGATCCTCCGCCGCAAGCGATGTCGGCGGCGGTCTCGTGGTCCTGGCTGAAGCGGATCGTGGGGTGGGGTGCCGGTCCCGGGCGCACGGCGGCGGTCCCGCGGTCGAGCACCACGTGGAACCGCACCGGCCCATCGGGCCCGTCGGTGACCTCCTGCTCGATGACGAGCGACAGGTCGGCGCACCGGGCCCGCAGGTCGTCGTCGCCGGCCGCGGCCCGGTCGAGGGCTCGCACCCACTCGTCGCTCAGGAACGCCACCATCGGCGCCACGCTACCGCCGCCCCTACCATCGACTCGATGCCCAGCGACCCCGCACCGACCCCGCCGCCCGCCGAGCCGGCCCGGGCGGCCGACGAGGCCCGCCACGAGCCCACCGACGAGGAGCTCTGGAGCGAGAGCTGGTACCTCGACTTCGTCGACGTCGACCGGGGCCTCGGCGGCTACGTCCGCCTCGGGCTCTACCCCAACCTCGGCACCGCCTGGTACTGGGCGTGCGTGGTGGGCCCGGACCGGCCGCTCGTGACCGTCATCGACCACGAGGTGCCGCTGCCGCCGGCCCGCTCCCACGAGGTGCGCACCGAGGGGCTCTGGGCCGACTACACGGTCGAGACCCCGCTCGACCACGTGTCGGTCGGCGTCGAGGCGTTCGCTGTCGGGGTCGATGACCCGGCCCTGGTGTACGGCGAGCTGCGAGGCGAGCGGGTGCCCCTGGGCTTCGACCTCGAGTGGGAGACCGACGGTGGCACCTACGCCTACCCCGGCGTGACCCGCTACGAGGTGCCGTGCCGCGTCCACGGCGAGGTGCTGGTGGGTGCGGAGCGCTTCGAGGTCGACGGCCACGGCCAGCGCGACCACTCGTGGGGCGTGCGCGACTGGTGGAGCTACGGCTGGAGCTGGACGGC
>JAGQSL010000176.1:10850-13557 GCA_020439525.1 Acidimicrobiales bacterium
CTGGCGATGGAGGTCGAGCCGGTGGCGTTCGCCCCGGTCCTGCTCGCGCGGCGCGACGGCGCCACCAGCCGGTTCCCCCGGGCCTGGTGTCGGTTCACGGCCCCCGATGGGCGGCGAGGCGAGGGCTGGACGGAGTGGAACCAGCCCGACCCGCCCCGCTGACCTCGGCGTCGGTCGAGGCGGCGAGGCGCACCCCTGCGGCCACCAGCGCGGCGGCCGCGAGCCACTGCGCCGCCGCCGAGAACGTGCCCACCTCGCTCCCGAGGCCGGCGCCCGGGTGGGCCAGCGCGACGGCCCCGGCCCCGAGCACGGTCGCCGCGGCGATCCCGTCGACCCACCGAGGCCGGCGCCGCGCCAGGAGCGCCAGCGGGACGGCCGCGAGCACCACGGGCCCGGCGAGCAGGAGCCCGCAGGCGAGGGCCCCCACGCCGCAGGCGATGCGACCCCGCCGATCGTCGGGGGCCAGCGGAACGGCGGCGCGCGACCGGTCGCGCCGGCTCCCGAGCGCGGCCGCGAGCACCAGGGCGCCGATGGCGAGGGCGCCGAGGGCGAGCCCCGCTCGATGGATGGGGTCGGGGGCGAAGCGCAGCTCGATCGTGCCGCCTGCGCCGGCGGGCACGATCCACCCCTGGCGCCAGCCGTCGACCCGGATGGGGTCGAGACGCCGACCATCGAGCGTGGCCGTCCAGCCCGCGTTGACGTTCTCGGTGGTCACCAGGATCGATGTCGGGCCGGCCTCCACGTCGACTCGGCGCGCCACCGGGCCCCAGCGCCCGATCGTGGTCGCCCGTGGGCCGGGCGCCGCCGCGATCGCGTCGGCCGGGGCGAGCTCGAGCGTGGAGGCGAACAGCGGGCCCCGCCCCGCCTCGATCCGGTGCTCGCCCGCACCGAGCGCCACCGGATCGCACGCGGCCCAGGGCACGGCCGCACCGGTGCGCAGGACCCCCACGGTGGTGTCGACGCGGGTGGCGATCTCCTCGCCGTCGATGCGCAGCGCCGGCCCCTCCCCGCACGCCAGCGCGACGGGGGCGTCGTCGGCGAGCAGCCCGGGCGTGCGCCCGGCGAGCGCCGGCACCGTCACCTCGGCGATCCCGACGGTGCGGGCGCTCGGCGAGCCCGTGCCGGGATCGGCAGCCGGGAACGACAGCTCGAGGCTCCGGGTCCGCCGCGGCGTGGTCAGCTGGACCCGGCCCGAGGCGTCGAGCAGGTGGCGCTCGCCCGGCGTCGCGTCGTCGCCGGCGACGACCACCTCGGCCACCTGGTCGACGTGCTCGGTGAGCGGGGTCACCACCAGCGAGTCGACCAGGACGGGCCGGTCCCAGGTGAGGCGCAGGCGGGGCGCGTCGAGCTCGGCATCGCTGACCCACGCGGTCGCCGGATCGCCGTCCACGGCCTGCACGGCGGCCATCGCCGGGTGGTCGCGGTAGGTGCTCGACGCCGATGCCTCGAGCTGGGCCGCACCCTCGTCGCGGCCGTCCACCCGACCCAGCAGCTCGATGGCGTCGGCGCCGTCGCCGACGACCGCCGTGCCGCTCGCCACCGCGTCGCCGCCCGCCCAGGTAACGACGCGGTCGAAGCGCCCGTCCTCGTCGCGCCGGACCGCGTCGAGGCGGTCGCGCCGGTCCCGGGCGAGGGCGACCACGTCGGCCCCACGGTCGCCGTCGAGCGGGGCCGCCACGATCGGGCGCCGGACCTCGACGCGCTCGCCGCCCGCCGTGCGGAGCTCGAGCTCGGCGATCCCCACCGGGCGCAGCTCGACATCGCCGTCGACCCGGTCGACGACGATCCGCACGCGGCGAGTCGGGCCGGGTGGGAGCGCCACCGTCGTGCGGTCGCCCGCCAGCTCCACCTCCACGGTGCCCCGGTCCGTCTCGACGGCGACCGCGCCGAGCCGCCGACCGGTTGCGGTCGGCAGCACGATCGTGGCGGTGGCCACCTCGGTGGGCGCGTCGAGCTGGATCTCCAGCCACTCACCCGGCCGGCCCCGCTGGGGCACCCAGCTGGTGTCGAGGTTGCCGTCGAGGGCGGCGTAGGGCTGGGCCTCGGGGCTGAGGCCGCCGCCGGGTCGGCGGCTGTCGTCGACCGACCGGGCACCCTCGAGGCGGGCGTCGGCGAGCCCGGTCGGCTCGCCGGCGGGCCATCGGTCCACGGGCGCCTCGCCCGTCAGCGGTGACGGCTGCCCCGGCTCGAGGGTGGCGGTCGAGCTGTCGCGCACCGCCCCGAACTGGACGTCGCGCCGCCGCGCCGAGTCGGTCTGCACGCGGACGGGCTCGACGGCGGCAGGGAGGTCGCCGGCGTCGACGGCGAGCACCGCGGGCCGCCCGTCGAGCAGGTCCGGGTCGATCGACAGCAGCCCCTCGGGCCCGCCGGAGGTCACGAGCGTGCCCGCGGCGTCGAGCACCTCGGCGCGGGGAGCGGCCGCCGGCACCTCGTAGACGTCGATCTGCCGGTACGCCTGGCTGGCCTCGCCGCCGAGCCCGGGGCGGGGCGCCCGCCGACCGTCGCCGGGCGGGTCCTGCCGCGGCCCGAACGACGCGACGCGTGCCAGGCCGGCGTCGGTCAGCAGGCGCCGGACGGTCGCGGCCCCCGGGCCGCCCGTGCGGGCGAGGTCGAGGTCGTTGCGCACCACCAGGTGGGTGATGCCCATGCGCCCGAGCACGGCCGCGAACGCGTCGGGGAGGGCGTCGGTGGCGAGCGCGGCGTCGAT
>JAGQSL010000177.1 GCA_020439525.1 Acidimicrobiales bacterium
CGCTCGTACTGGGCCCGCTTCTTCGACAGGACCAGGCGGCCGTCCTTGTCCTCCTTGGTGAGGACGAGGGCCTCGATCTGCTCGCCCATCGACACGACCTCGGCCGGGTCGACGTCGTTGCGGATGCTCAGCTCGCGGCTGGGGATGACGCCCTCGGACTTGTAGCCGATGTCGAGCAGGACCTCGTCCTTGTCGACCTTGACGACCGTGCCCTCCACGATCTGGCCGTCCTCGACGCTGACCATCGTGCCGTCGATGGCATCTTCGAAGCTGCCCTCGAGGTCGTTGGCGGTGATCTGGCGGGGGACGTACTCGTCTTCGGCGGGGGCGGTGAGGGTCGTGTCGGACAAGGGAAGCTCTTCTCGGGTGGACGGGGATGTCGATGGATGGGAACGCCAGGCGCGCCAAGGCGCGCACAGCGGGCGCCCACGGTACCACCGCCCTCCGGCGCCCGGGAAGTCCGCCTACGCGGGGGTGGGGCGGGAGGCGAGCAGGAGGAACTCCTCGCTGTCCACGGTGGGCTCGGCCCGCCCGTACCCGCCGGGGGTCACCGACCAGAGCGCGTCGACCTCGAGGCCGGCCCGGGCGGCCAGGAGCCGCAGCTCGCGCGGCGTGAAGCAGGTGGTCCAGAGGTCGACCTCGGCGTCGACGCCGGCCTCGTCCTTGATCGTCGTCCGCTCGTGGTTGACGCCGGCGGTCGCATCGAACTCGCTGCCCATGGCCTCGAGGTGGCGGACCTGGAAGTAGGCGCTGAACGCGCTCACCGCGCACCGCCCGCCGGGGCGCAGCGCCCGGGCGATGCCGTCGAGCACCACGGCGTCGGGGTCGAGGGGACGGCCCCCGTCGCCCGGCGGGCCGCCGGCGGCGAGGCCGAACGCGCCCTGGCACAGGGAGATGGCCGCGTCGAAGGCGTCCTCGTAGGCGAGGTGGCGGGCGTCGAGGCGCTCGAAGGTGGCCCCGGCCGGGGCATCGACCCGGGCGAGCTCCACGAACCGCTGGCTGATGTCGATCCCGTGCACCTCGATCCCCCGCTCGGCGAGGGCGCGGGCGTGGCGGCCCGGCCCGCACCCGACGTCGAGCACCCGCATGCCCGGCTCGAGCTCGAGGGCGTCGACGAGGAACCCCACCTCCTGCGCGGTGCCCTTGGTGAACGAGTAGCGCAGGTACGCCGAGCCCAGGTGGTCGGCGAGGTCCTCGAACCAGTGGTCTCGATCGGCGCCCGTCACCCGGCGATTCTGGCAGGGCCGCACCGGCCGACGGCTCAGGAGCAGTAGAAGGGCACCTGTCGCAAGACGTCGTCGCCGGCGTTGAGGGCCCGGTCGACCTCGATGCCCCCCGCCGCCTGGTACGCCTCGAGGGCCGAGCCGGTCGTGAGGAGGGCGTCCATCCACGCGCCCACCCCCCGCTCGTAGCGCTGCACCTCGTCGACGTACATCGGCGGACCGCCCACCGCCACCTTGTCGAGGTTGGCCTCCCACTCGGCGCGCCGCTCCCGGCTCAGGTCCTGCAGCTCGCCGAAGTCGTCGTCGGCGGCCGCCACGAGGAACCGGGCCTGCAGGGTGAGCAGCGGCACGCCGCCTTCGCAGAAGGTGGTCACGTCGACGGGCTTGGCCTGGTCGACGCTCGGCTTCACGGTCGTCGTGGTGGCGGGCGCGAGCGTGGTCGTCGGCTGCGAGGCCTCGGCCCGCCGGTCCGCCTCGGCGATCTCGCGCTCGCGAGCACGGTCGGGCCCGCTGGTGGCGACCATGAACCCGAAGAGCGCCACCACGGCCACCACCACCGACGCGAGGACGATGCGCTGCGAGCGGGAGAACCCGGCGAGCGGCGACGACGCCGAGCCGGCCCCGACGGCCGCCGAGGACGGCGGCGGGGGCGGAGGAGGCGGCGGGAGCGACGAGCCCCCGGGCCCGGCCCCGGCCGGGGGTGCGGCGGGGGCGTCGGCCTCGTCGGGCGCGAAGGCGACCGCCTCGAAGTGCACCGGGGGCTCGAAGGTCACCGGCGGCACCAAGGCGTGGGCCGGCGGGACGGGCGGGATCGTCAGCGACGGCGGCGGCTCGGGCGCTTCGGGCGCCTCCTCGGGCGGCGGCGCGAACGTGGCCGGCGGGGGCAGCTCCGGCGTCCCGCTCGCCCCGCCCGACGGGCCGAGGCGAGCGCGGAGCTGGTGCACCTGGGCGGCGTCGAGGGTGGACGACGCGGTCACGACCCCCATGCCCAGCTCCGCCGCGAGGTCGATGAGCTCGCCGGACCGGCGGTCCAGCTCGATGGCGAGCTCGTAGAGGAACATGGTCGACCCTTCGTCGCGGCGGGGATCGGCTCCCCATCGGCGCCGAACCGACGGCCTTGAGCGCTACGCCTGGCGGAAGGTGAGGCGGGTCGTGGTGCCGTCGTGCTCGGTGGCGAGGGGATCCCACGCGTAGCCCTGGGGGTGCTCGAAGGCCTCGAGGGCCTCCACCTCGGTCGCCCCCGTCTCGGCGAGCCAGCGGACGAGCGACCCCTTGAGGAGCTTGTTCCAGTGGCTCACCGTGGCCCCGCGGGCGTCCTCGAACCGCACCGTCACCCGTTCGGCGGGCGCCAGATCGCCCCACGCCACCGCCGCCGAGTGCTCGATCGGGAGCAGGTCCCAGACGAGCCGCCGGGCGACGAGCGGCGCGAGCGCGGCGGTGAGGCCCGGGCGCCACCACGTCGACAGCTTCCCGAGCGGCGGCACCGAGGCGCTCATCTTGAGCTTGTAGTGCGGGATCGGGTCCGTGGGCGCCACCAACCCCCAGCGACCCGAGACCACGAAGGTCGAGCGATCGAGGCGGCGTCGGGCCGGGGCGCGCAGCGAGCGGGCGTCGAGCTCCTTGTAGAGCACGCCCGTGTAGCGCTCGATGGCGACCATGGTGGGCGCCCGGCGCGCCGGGTCCTTCGCACCGAGCGCTCGGCCGAGCTGCCGCCGCATCGGGGCGAGCCCGTCGACCGCCATGGTCCCCGCCGCCCACGGCGGCCCGTCACCGCCCTCGGCCTTGCCCTCCGAGGGCGGGATCAGCACGAGGGTCCGGGGGGCCACGGCGGGCGACGCTACCGACCGCACCTGGCGGGGCGGGAACCCGCAGCCCGTACGATCCACGCCATGGCGCCCACCGAGACCAGCTCCCCCTCGCCCACCGCCGACGGCGCCCTGCCCACCGGCGAGGAGAAGGTGCGGGCGGTGCGGTCGATGTTCGACGCGATCGCTCCCCGCTACGACCTCGTGAACCGGCTGATGACGTTCCGCATGGACGTCGGCTGGCGCAAGCGCACCCTGCGCGACCTGCGCCTGCGACCTGGCTCGGTGGTGCTCGACCTGGCGTGCGGGACCGGCGACCTGTGCCGGCTGCTCGAGGACCAGGGCCTGCGACCGGTGGGGATGGACCTCTCGTTCGGGATGCTCGCCGCCGCGCGCACCGGTGCCCCGCTCGTGCACGCCGACGCCCTGTCGCTCCCCGTCCCCGATGGCGCGGTGGACGGTGTGACGTGCGGGTTCGCCTTGCGCAACTTCCGCGAGCTGCCGCCGTTCTTCGCCGAGCTGGGCCGGGTGGTGCGCTCGGGCGGACGCATCGCCCTGCTCGACGTGGCCGAGCCGCCCAACCCGGTGCTGCGCTGGGGCCACGGGATCTACTTCGGCAAGGTGGTCCCCAAGATCGGCGGCCTGCTCTCCGATCGGGCCGCGTACACCTACCTCCCCAAGTCGGTGGCCTACCTCCCCGACCCCGAGACCATGCTCGCCCAGCTCGCCGACGCCGGCTTCGCCGACGTGCGCCGCTCGCTGCTGTCGACCGGCATCTCGCAGCTGATCACGGCCACCCGGATCTGATGGCCCCGCTGCTCGCCCGCACCTGGGCGCTCGACCCCGACCAGGTGCCCGACCTGCTGCGCCTCGCCGGCGAGGACGGCGTCCTCTTCGCCCGGGAGGGCCGCGGCTTCGCCGGTCGGGGCGTCGCGCAGCGCGTCGGACGAGCGCAGGTCGAGGGGGCCCTCGTGGGCATCGAGCTCGACGACCCGCTGGATCGGCCTGGGACCGGCCCGGTGGCGTTCGCCGCCCTGCCGTTCCTCCCCGACGCGCCCACCGAGCTCGTCGTGCCCGAGCTGCTCGTCGGCATCGATGCCGAGGGCGGGTGGGCCACGCTCGTGGGACCCGCCGACGAGGTGGCCGACGCCGACCCGATCGCCGCGGTGGCCGAGGCCGTCGCCGCCGGTGGGCGCCCCTCCCCGGCCGACGGCCCGTCGAGCTTCCACGTCGAGGCGTCGCGCCCGCCGGCCGACTGGCAGGCGGCGGTCGCCCGCGCCACGGCGCGCATCCGCGCCGGCGAGCTCGACAAGGTCGTGCTCGCCCGGGAGGTGGTCGTGCGCGCCGACGCCGACCTGTCGATCGCCACCTTGCTCCTGCGGCTGTCCCAGCACCATCCCGCGTGCTACCTCTACCTGGTCGATGGGTACTGCGGGGCCAGCCCGGAGCTGCTGGTGGCCCGCCACGACGACGTGGTCACCGCGCAGCCGATGGCCGGCACCAAGCCCCGTCGGGGCGATCCCGACGCGGATGCCGTCCTCGCCGCCGAACTCCTCGCCTCCCCCACCTACCGCCGCGAGCACCAGGTCACGATCGACGTCGTCCACGACACGCTGCTCGGCTTCTCGTCCTACGTGGACTACGAGCCCGAGCCGTCGGTCGTCCCGCTGGCCAACGTGGTGCACCTCGCCACCCGGGTCGAGGGGCGCCTCTCGCACCCGCCCGCGTCGATCCTCGAGCTGGTGAGCGCGCTGCACCCGACGCCGGCGGTCTGCGGGCGCCCCCGGGAGGCCGCGCTCGCGGTGATCGCCGAGCTCGAGGAGCTCGACCGCGGCCGCTACGCCGGTGCCGTCGGCTGGGTCGACCGGCGGGGCAACGGCGCCTTCGCGGTGGGCATCCGGGGCGCCGAGGTGCGCGGGCCCACGGCGCGGGTCATCGCCGGCAACGGGATGGTGGGCGACTCCGACCCGCCCACCGAGCTCATCGAGACCCGGGCGAAGCTCCAGGCCATGCTCTCGGCGATCGTGCGGCCGTAGCCTCAGCCCGCCCCGAGGGCGGCGCCGACCCGCTCCGCCACCAGGGCGCCGATCCGACCGTGCAGGTCGACGTTCGCCCCGCGATCGGTGGCCACCCGCACGAGGCGGGCCCCGCCGGCCCCCGCGCAGGCGGCGATGGCGGTGGCCACGTCGTCGGCCCCAGCCGGCTCGACGGTGAGCAGCCCGTGGGCGGTCGCGAGCACCGAGAGGTCGACGCCGTGGGGCGTGCCGAACAGCTGCTCGAAGCGACCGGCCTCCAGCGCCTCGGCCTGCGGGAGGAACGAGAAGATGCCGCCGCCGTCGTTGTCGACCACCACGATCGTCAGGTCGAGGTCGCGGGCGGCCAGGCCCACCAGCGCGGTGCTGTCGTGGAGCAGGGCCACGTCGCCCACCACCACGGCGGTGGCCGCCCGGGTCGCTCGCGACGCGACTGCCACACCGATGGCCGTGGACACCACGCCGTCGATGCCGTTGGCCCCCCGGTTCGCCAGGACGCGCACGTCGGCGCCGGGCCGCCCGAACCACTCGAGGTCGCGCACGGGCATCGACGACGACACCACGAGCGACGAGCCCGCCGGGAGGGCGCCGAGCACGATCCGGGCCAGGCCGGGCTCGCTCGGGAGGTCCTCGGTGGCCAAGGCTTCGTCGATGGCGGCGTGGGCCGCGGCCTCCGCCGTGCGCCACGCAGCCGTCCACGACGCGTCGGGCTCGCCGAGGGTGCACGCGAGGGCCCGGCACACGGCGGTGGGGTCGGCGTGGAGGACGTGGGCGGCGCGGCGGTCATGGTTACGGAAAATAAGGCGGATGCCGTGATTACGCCACCGGCGGCGAGGCCCCCTTTGACGATATTCCCTGCCGTATTAAACAAGCCCGAGCCGGAGGCATTATTGGCGA
>JAGQSL010000178.1 GCA_020439525.1 Acidimicrobiales bacterium
CCCCACGGCTCGGGCCAGTGCGGGGCCACGTAGCCGGCCTCGGCGAGCTCTCGTCCCGACGGCGCGGGGTGCTCGGCCAGCCAGGCTCGCACGGAAAGGCGGCGGGGGTCGTCGTCGGGGGGCAGCTCGAAGTCCATCGAGCGCGGACCGTAGCCCGGACGCGCCACCGCCCCCTCGGGGACCGGCGGGCCGGGCGAGGGGGCGGTGGGGTCGAGCGGGAGGCGATCAGCCGCCGAGCGCCTTGAGGGTGCCCATGAGCTCCTCGGTGAGGTTGGCGGGCACGGCGTAGCCGTCCTCGTCGCGGATCTCGTCGAAGTGGTCGCGGATGTCTTCGACGGTGAGGCTCTCGGTGTCGGTCCAGCCCTGGGTGACGCCGGTGAAGATGCGGGCCACGTGGCCGCCGCCGCAGCTGTAGACCTCGCCGGTGACCGGGCAGTCCTCGTGGGCCAGCCAGGCGACCACCGGGGTGATGAAGGCCGGGTCGAGCTTGTCGGCCATGGGGCCGAGCAGGTCCTCGGTCATCCGGGTCTTGGCCACCGGCGCGATGGCGTTGGCCTTGATGTTGTTCTTGGCGCCCTCGACGGCGAGCACGCGGGTGAGGCCCACCAGGCCCGCCTTGGCGGCGCCGTAGTTGGTCTGGCCGAAGTTGCCGAAGATGCCGGCGGCCGACGACGTGTTCACGATGCGGCCGTAGTTCTGGTCGCGCATGTGCTGCCACGCGGCCTGGGTGACGTAGAAGGCGCCCTTCAGGTGCACGTCGATCACCGGCTCGAGCAGCTCGGGGGTCATGTTCTTGAACGCCGCGTCGCGCAGGATGCCGGCGTTGTTGATCACGATGTCGATGCGCTCGAAGGTGTCGATGGCGGTCTGGATGATCGCCTTGCCGCCCTCGGCGGTGGCCACCGAGTCGTAGTTGGCCACGGCCTCGCCGCCGGCCGCCTTGATCTCGTCGACCACCTGCTGGGCCGCGGTGTGCGACCCGCCCTGGCCGTCGACCGAGCCGCCGAGGTCGTTGACCACGATGAGCGCGCCGCGCTTGGCGAGCTCCAGCGCGTGCGAGCGGCCGAGGCCGCCACCGGCGCCGGTGATGACCGCGACCTTGCCGTCGTAACCGAGATCAGCCATGGGTTCCGTTGCTCCTGAAGGGGGATGGGCTGGGACCGCTCACGGTAGAGCGGCCGGTGCGAGGGGGGCGAACCGGTGCGCTCGGCGCCGGCGCGCGATCACCCGGCGATGCCGAGGGCGTCCTTGGCGTACTGCTTGAGCCGCTTGTAGTCGACCTTGCCGTTGGGGGCTCGGCCGATGGTGTCGATCGTGAGGCACCGCTTCGGCGCCTTGTAGTGCGCCAGGTGGCCCTTGACGTGGGCGATCAGGTCGGCCTCGTCGAGCTCCACGTCGGGGGCGAGCTCCACGACCGCGGTGATGGCCTCGCCGAACTTCTCGTCGGGGACGCCGACCGCGACCGCATCGTGCACGGCATCGTGGGTCTTCAGCACCTCCTCGACCTCCTCGGGGAACACCTTCTCGCCGCCGGTGTTGATGCACACCGACCCACGGCCCAGCAGGGTGATGGTCCCGTCGGCCTCGACGGTGGCGAAGTCGCCGGGCACCGAGTACCGCTTGCCGTCGACGGTGAGGAACGTGGCCGCCGTCTTCTCCTCGTCCTTGTAGTACCCGATGGGCTGGTGGCCGCCGACGGCCACCTTGCCGATCTCGCCCGAGCCCGGCTGCACCTCGCGCAGATCCTCGGTGAACACCTTGGTGTTCTGGCCGAGGGTGAACTTCGCGGTGTGGGCGCCGCCGGTGGCCGACGACACCGACTGGCCCATGCCCACGGCCTCCGACGAGCTGAAGGCGTCGACGATCATCGCCTGGGGCAGGTGGCGCAGCAGGCCCTGCTTGGACACCTCGGAGAACATGACCCCGGAGCTGGCGATGACGAACAGGCTCGAGAGGTCCCACCGCTCGGGCTCGGCGTCGAGGGCGCGAAGCATCGGCTTGGCGAACGCGTCGCCGACGATCGCCGTGGTGTTGGCGCCGTAGCGCTCCACGGTGTCGAACAGCTCCTCGATGTCGAGGTGGCGGCTCTCGAGGGTGATCACGCACCCGCCGCCCGACAGCACGATCAGCTGGGTCATGCACCCGGTGCCGTGCATGAGCGGGCAGGCCGGGACGCTGATGAACCCCGGGCCCTGCACCAGCTCGGCCGGCACCGAGTAGTCGACCGGGTCCTCGCCGTAGCGCGGGTTGGTGCCGGTGGCGATGATGTTGCGGATGTGGTCGTCCTGGCGCCACATGACGCCCTTGGGCATGCCCGTGGTGCCGCCCGTGTAGAGCATGTAGAGGTGGTCGCCGTCGCGGCCCCACGGCGCCTCGACCCGCTCGGGGTGGGAGGCGGCCGCGTCCTCGTAGGGGGTGGCCCAGCTCGGGCAGGCGCCCGAGCCGTCGTCGACCCACAGCCAGGTGCGCACGAGGGGCACGCGGTCACGGATGCGCTCGATGGTCTCGGCGAAGGTGCCGTGGAACACGACGGCGACGCAGTCGGCATTCGTCCACAGGTAGGCCAGCTCGTCGTCGGCGTAGCGGTAGTTGGTGTTGATCGGCACCAGGCCGGCCTTCCACGCCGCGTACATGGACTCGAGGTACTCGGGGCAGTTGTGGAGGTACTGGGCCACCTTGTCCTGCTCGGCGGCGCCGGCCTCGAGCAGCGTGTGGGCCACGCCGTTGGCCCGCTCGTCGAACTGGCGCCAGGTGTAGGTGCGGTCGCCTTGGATCTGCGCCGGCGCGTCCGGGATCTTGCCGGCGATGACCTCCCAGATCTCGGCGTAGTTCCAACCAGCCATCAGCGTCCCCTGTCGTCGGTGGTGGCTCCCGAGCATAGGGAGCGGCGCGAACGCCCCGGTCCGGCCCGCTCGCGGTCTACGCTCGACGTCCGGTGCCGTCGTCCGGAGGGACGGCCGCGACACCCCGGGGGAGAACATGAAGGTGCACCGCATCCGTCGCCTGTCGATCGGCGCCGTCGCGCTCGCCGCCGTGGTCGGGATCGGCCTGACCTCGTGCGAGCCGGCGCCCGACACCTACGTCGCGCTCGGTGACAGCTACACCGCCGGGCCGCTGATCCTGAACCAGTCGCTCGAGCCGCTCGGCTGCCTGCGCTCGGATCGCAACTACCCCCGGATCGCCAAGCCGCAGATCAAGGCGGCGAAGTTCGTGGACGTCTCCTGCTCGGGCGCCACCACCTCGGACTTCTTCGAGGAGCAGGGCGTCACGCCCGGCCCCAACCCCCCGCAGTTCAACGCCCTGAACGCCAACACCAAGGTCGTGACCATCGGCATCGGCGGCAACGACATCGGCTTCTCGAGCATCGTCAAGAACTGCGCCACGCTCGATCCGTTCTCCAGCGGCTGCAAGGGCGACTACGTCGTCAACGGCGTCGACGCCCTGGCCAAGAAGATCGACGCGACGGCACCCAAGATCGACAAGGTGCTCGTCGAGACCAAGAAGCGGGCGCCCAACGCCAAGATCTTCGTGGTCGGCTACCCGACGATCATCCCCGAGACCGGCAGCGGCTGCTGGCCGGTGGTGCCGATCGTGGCGGGCGACATCACGTACCTGCGGGGTGTGGCCAAGAAGCTCAACGCCATGCTCAAGGCCCGAGCCGTCGCCAACGGCGCCACCTACGTGGACACGGCGACCTCCAGCATCGGCCACGACATGTGCTCGTCGTCGAAGTGGGTGGAGGCGATCGTCCCCACCACCGACGCCGCCCCGGTGCACCCG
This sequence comes from Acidimicrobiales bacterium, assembly GCA_020439525.1. Taxonomy (GTDB): domain Bacteria; phylum Actinomycetota; class Acidimicrobiia; order Acidimicrobiales; family Iamiaceae; genus Aquihabitans. Next base: position 3,781 of record JAGQSL010000178.1, read on the forward strand.
AACGCCTCGGGCATGCGCAACACCGGCAACGTCGTCGCCACCGCGATCAACGCAGTCGTCACCTCCTAGCCCGGCACGCCTCGCACCTCGGCGCACCGCTTGGGGCGGGCGCACGGGCGGCCCGTACGATCGCCGCCCGTGAGCCCCGCCCGCGCCATCGTCGCCGCCGGCCACGAGCGCGCCGCCGAGGCGGCCGCCGACGTGCTCGCCGACGGCGGCAACGCCTTCAACGCGATCGTCGCCGCCGCCTTCGCCTCCACCGTGTGCGAGCCAGGCTTCACCAGCCTCGCCGGCGGCGGGTTCCTGCTCGCTCGCCCTGCCGGCCGGGCCGACGTGCTCTTCGACTTCTTCGTCGACACGCCCGGCCGGGGCCGCGGCGACGGCGCCCCCGAGCCCGTGTTCGAGGAGGTGCGGGTCCGCTTCGCCGCCGCCGAGCAGGCCTTCCACTGCGGGCCGGGTTCGGTCGCCGTGCCGGGCGTGCTCGCCGGCCTGCTGCACGTCCACGGCCGGCTCGGTCGCCTGCCGCTCCCCACCGTGGTGGCTCCGGCCGTCGACCTGGCCCGCCGGGGGGTCGCGGTGTCGGCCACCCAGGCGCTCGACCTGGCGCTGCTCGAGCCGATCCTGGCCCGCACCGCCGGCAGCCGGGCCATCTTCCTGCCCGACGGCGTGCTGCTCGGCGAGGGCGACGTGCTCCGCAACCCCGACCTGGCCGACTTCCTCGAGGCGCTGGGCGCCGACCGTCGAGCGACCTTCTACGACGGCGAGCTCGCTGACCGCGTCGTCGAGCAGCTCGCCGCAGGCGGGGGTCTGGTCACCCGCGAGGACCTGGCCGCCTACCAGGTGATCGAGCGGACCCCGCTGGCGTTCCGCTACCGCGATCGGCGGATCGCCACCAACCCACCACCCACCTTCGGCGGAGCCCTCCTCGGCGTGGCGCTGCGCCGCATCGAGGCCGAGGGCCCCGCCCCCACCGATCCGGTGGCACGCGCGGAGCAGCTGCTGCGCACGATGGCGGGGGTGGACCGTGACCGAGCCGAGGGCCATCCCGAGGTCGTGGCGGCGCTCCGCGGCGAGCTGGACGACGATCCCGAGCAACGGCCCCGGGTGGACCGCGGCACCACCCACGTGTCGGTGGCCGACGGCGAGGGCAACGTCGCCGCCATGACCAGCTCGAACGGCGAGTGCTCGGGCGACGTGATCGAGGGCACCGGCATCGCCTGCAACAACATGCTCGGCGAGGACGACCTCCACCCCGACGGCTTCCACGCCGCCCCGGCGGGCCAGCGGGTGGCCTCGATGATGTCGCCCACGTTCGTGCTCGACGCCGACGACCGAGTCGAGCTGGCGCTCGGCAGCGGCGGCTCGAAGCGGATCCGCTCGGCCCTCCTGCAGGTGCTCACCGCCGTGATCGACCTGGGCACCCCGCTCGACGAGGCCGTCCGCGCCCCGCGCATCCACTGGGACGAGGACCACCTCGAGGTCGAGCCGGGCCTGCGCCCCGAGGTGCTCGACGCGCTGCGCGCCGCGGCACCGGTGAACGAGTGGCCGACGCCGAGCATGTACTTCGGCGGCGTGCACGCCGTGGCCCCGGGCCGCTCGGGTGCGGGCGACGCCCGCCGGGGCGGGTCGGTGCGGACCGCCTGAGCGGCCCCTACCAGGGGTCGGCGACGCTGCCGAGCAGGGAGCGCACCATCAGCGTGACCACCGCCCGGGCCTGGGCCACCGACTGCTCCTGGGCGGCGCGCAGGAGGTCCCACGTGGTCCACGACAGCGCCACCACGAGCCCGTGGAGGAGCACCTCGCCCTCGGGCGCGGCCGCGACCTCGGGGGCGAACACCTGGGCCACCTGGAGCCGCAGGAACTCGTGGCCCTGCTCGAACTGGCCCCGGATCACCTCCGACGAGGCGGCGTGCACGAGCGCCGCCCGCAGCACCGGGGTGAGCGACTCGAGCACGGCGGCGCGCTGGTGGACGAACGCATCGACCCGATCGTGGAGCGGCGTCGCCGGGTCGATGTGGGCGATGATCCCGCCGATGCGCACCACCACCCGCTGGCCCACCGCGGCGAACAGCGCGTCGAGGTCGTCGAAGTGCTGGAAGATCGACCGAACCGACACCCCGGCGCGTTCGGCGATGCGGGGCCCGGTGGGTCGGAGGTCGCCCTCGTCGATCAGCCCGAGGCACGCCTCGACGATGGCGTCCTTGGTGCGCAGCGCCCGCGCCGTGCGACCGTCGATCGGCTCGTCGACCGGCTCGTCCACCTCGGTGCTGCTGCCCGCTCCCATGCGGGGCGCAGCGTAGGGCGTGGCGAGCCTCGAAGCGCCGACGATCAGGCGCCGACGACCGCCGAGCCGTGGTGCAGCACCAGCCGCCACGTGCCGCCGGCTCGCACGAACGCGTTGGTGGCCGCCACCGTCTGCGCCTGGGAACCGGCCAGGAGGTTCTCGTCGCACGTCACCCAGCCCACGTCGCCCTCGACGTGGGCCGCCACCGCGGTGAGGATGAACTGCATGGCCGCCTCGCCCTGGAAGAGGGCGAACCACGAGGAGGCGACGGCGCCCCACCCGCGCAGGGTGGCCCACCCCGGGTGGGTGCACGCCACGTGGTCCTCGTGCGACCAGATCTCCGACATGGCATCGAGGTCTCGCGCCTCGAAGGCGGCGTAGAACGCCGCGTTGGCGGCGAGCAGGTCGTCGACGTCGGCCACGCCGCCACCGTACCGGCGGCATCGCCCCCCGTTGTCAGGGGGGTTGGGTACCGTCGGGGCATGGCTCTGGAGCTCCCCGTCACGCTGTCGCCCTCCAAGGTGTCGTCGTTCACGGACTGCGCCCTCGCCTTCCGCTTCTCGGCGATCGACCAGCTCCCCGAGGCGCCCACCGTGGCGGCCACCAAGGGCACGCTGGTCCACCTCGCCCTCGAGCACCTCTTCGAGCGAGACCCGGGCGATCGGACGGTGGAGGCGGCGCTCGCCGACCTCGACCGGGCGCTCGAGGAGCTGCGCGACGACCCCGATCTCGTGGGGTTGGAGCTCGACGAGGCGGCGGAGGCCGCCTTCGTGGCCGACGCCCGCCGCCTGGTGCGCCGCTACTTCGAGATCGAAGACCCCACCACGGTGCGGCCGGTGGGGCTGGAGCTCAAGCTCGAGGCCCGCGTCGACGACATCCGCATCCGGGGGATCATCGACCGGCTCGAGCTCGACGAGGACGGCGGCCTCGTGGTCACGGACTACAAGACCGGACGCTCCCCCGGCGTCACCCACCAGCAGGGGCGCCTCGGCGGCGTGACCTTCTACGCACTCCTCTGCGAGGACCTCTTCGGCGTGCTCCCCAGTCGCATCCAGCTCCTCTACCTGGGCGACGCGCTCACGATCAGCACCGTGCCCAGCGAACAGGCCATCCGCGGGCTGCGCACCAAGCTCCGCGCCCTGTGGCAGGCCATCGAGCGCGCCTGCGAGAAGGAGGACTTCCGCCCGCGGCCCGGCCCGCTCTGCTCGTGGTGCAGCTTCCACGCGTACTGCCCGGCGCAGGGCGGCGATCCGGCCCTCGCCGCTGCGGTCGTCGCCGAGCGGGCCGCAGCGGTGGCGGCCGAGCTCGAGGGCGCAGCGGTCGAAGTGGCCGTGGGGGCTGCGTAGGCTCGCCCGTCGTGGCCCGCCGACCTCGTCGCACGCGCGACAACCTGCCCGACGCCGTCGATCGCTTCGACGACGCCGTCGACGCCGCCTGGGGCCGCATCTTCCGGGGCCACCCCGTGGCCGACCGGGTCTTCTACCTGGCGTCCGAGGTCGGCGACTTCAGCGTCCTGTGGCTGCTGATCGCGGCCGCCCAAGGTCTGCGCAGCGACGAGGACGCCGACGCGTCGCTGCGGTTCAGCCTGCTGCTGCTCGGGGAGTCGATCCTCGTGAACCAGGGCCTCAAGCGCCTCGTGCACCGTCCCCGGCCCCAGCCCACCGAGGAGCGCCCGCTCCCGTTGCGCCGACCCCTGACCTCGAGCTTCCCCAGCGGGCACGCCAGCTCGGCGGCCGCCGCCGCCCACCTGCTCGGCCGCCGCTCGCCCCACCTCCGCCCGCTGTACTGGGCGCTGGCCGCGATCGTGGCCACCAGCCGGGTCCACGTCCAGGTCCACCACGCCTCCGACGTCGTGGCCGGAGCGGTGGTGGGCACCACCTACGCGCGCCTCGCCGACCGGTGGATCCCACCGGCGGGGTCTCGAGGCCACCGATGAGCGACCCCGCCACGACCGAGCACATGAGCGACGTGGAGGCGCTCATGTGGGCCCTCGACGCCGACCCGGTGCTGTCGTCGACCTTCGCCAACATCACCTTCCTCGACCG
>JAGQSL010000179.1 GCA_020439525.1 Acidimicrobiales bacterium
TCGTCGGCGGCCGTGCTGACCGAGTACCGGGGCCTCGACGTGGCGTCCACCGCCGAGCTGCGCCGAGCGCTGACCAACGCGGGCGGCGAGTACAAGGTCTACAAGAACACCCTGGTCCGCATCGCGGCCCGGGACCTGGGCCTCGAGCTCGACGACCTGCTCACCGGCCCCACGGCCATCGCGTTCGTCACCGGAGACGCCGTGAGCGTCGCCAAGGCCCTGCAGGACTTCGCCAAGACCAACCCGGCCCTCGTGGTCAAGGGCGGTCTGCTCGGCGAGCAGGTGATCGACGAGGCGGGCGTCAAGGCCCTCGCCGACCTTGAGCCGCGCGAGGTGCTCCTCGCCAAGCTCGCCGGCCTCATGGCTGCGCCCATGCAGCAGATGGCCAACCTCCTCGAGGCCCTGCCGCGCAACTTCGCGTACGGCCTCAAGGCCCTCATCGACCAGGGCGGCGCACCCGGCGCCCCGGCCGATGCCCCCGCCGCCGCCGAGGACGAGGCCCCCGCGGCCGACGCCGAGGCGGAGGCGCCCGCTCCCGAGGCCGAGGCGGATGCCCCGGCGGAGGACACCCCCGCAGAGGCTCCCGCCGCTGCTGCCGACACCGACACCGATCAGGCCGAGGAGTCGGCCGACACCGAGAAGGAGAGCTGATCATGGCCACCCAGGAAGAGATCCTCGATTCCATCGCCAACCTGACCGTCCTCGAGCTGAGCGAGCTGCTCAAGGCGTTCGAGGAGAAGTTCGGCGTGACCGCCGCGGCTCCCGCCGCCGTCGCCGTGGCCGCCGGCCCCGCCGCCGGTGGTGGCGACGCCGGTGCCGCCGAGGAGCAGGACGAGTTCGACGTGATCCTCGCCGCCGCCGGCGAGAAGAAGATCAACGTCATCAAGGAGGTGCGCGCCCTCACCAACCTCGGCCTCAAGGAGGCCAAGGAGCTGGTGGACAACGCGCCCAAGCCCATCCTCGAGAAGGCGTCCAAGGAGGACGCCAACAAGGCCAAGGAGGCCCTCGAGGCCGCTGGCGCCACCGTCGAGCTCAAGTAGCACCGGGCGGGCCCGCCCGCTCACCGCTTCCAGACCGCAGCCGTCGTCCCCTCGGGGGCGGCGGCTGCGGCGCGTCCGAGCGAGAAGGGCCGTCAGCGAGCGGCGCCGCGCCTCCCCAGGTGCATCGGGCGGCACTTGCGCCGGTCCGGCGTTGTGTGCCAGAACTCCTGGCCGTGGGTGGAGTCCAGGGGTTGAAGGTGCGCGTGCGGCGGGCGCAGCGGCGAGCGCGCGCGATCCCAGACCAGGTCCGGCGGGCGGCCCGAACGGGAACCGGCCGGTTCCGGCCGCTTCCCGACTTCGTCGTGATCGGGACGCAGAAGGGGGGGACGACCAGCCTCCACGACTACCTGGCGTCGCACCCACGGACGGCGCCGAGCGACATCAAGGAGGTGCACTACTTCGATCGCGACGTCCCGTTGCCGATCGAGTGGTACCGGGGGCACTTCCCGCTCCGTCCCGACGGTCGGCGGGTGTTCGAGACGACGCCTCGCTACCTCTTCCATCCCCAGGCCGCTGAGCGGATGCACGAGGCCCTTCCCGACGCGAAGCTCATCGCGCTGCTGCGCGACCCGGTCGAGCGTGCCCTGTCGCACTACCGCATGACCGCTCGTGGCGTTCGCGAACCGCTCGGGATGCTCGAAGCGTTCGAGGCCGAGGAGGAGCGCACGGCGGCCCCCCGCGACGCCGCCCGAGCCGATGAGGACCGCGACTGGTATGCGTACAAGGCGCGCGGCCGCTATGCCGAGCAGCTCGCCCGCTTCTACGAGCGCTACGACCGGGATCAGGTGCTGGTGGTCCGCTCGGAGGACCTGTTCGAGGATCCGGCGGGCACCTGCCGCACCATCCTGGACTTCCTCGGGCTGGCGCTCCCGAGCGACGCGCTGACCTTCCCGCAGAGCAACAAGACCAAGGAGCTCGACGTGGCTCCCGGTGCGCGCGAGCACCTGGAGCGGTACTTCGAGGGGCCGAACGCCGAGCTCGCCGACCTGCTCGGGCGCCGGTTCTGGTAGCTGCCGGCCAACGCTCGGCTCCACCGGCGTGCCGTACCATCGGGCGCGTCGGCCAGGGGAGGCGATCATCGATGCGGGTACCACCGGACGGGAAGGCGACGAAGGGGTTGCGCGGCTACCTCCGATCGCTGCGCTCGCCCAAGTCGAACACGTGGTACGGAGACCTCGATCCACGGAGCTGGCGCGTCGTCGTCGGCCAGGCGCGGGCGCGTCACCTCGGCATCGGCGATCTCCGCCGTGGCGCCGCCATCGTGCGCGCCACCCGCTCCCGCGGCCGCTACTTGTGCACGTTGCCGCGGTCCGGCACGAACTGGCTGTTCGCCATGCTCGAGTGCGGTCTCACGTTGTCCGATGGTGGCGAGGGGTCGTACGTCCTCGCGCCTGATCGCACCCCCGCTGGCGATGATGAGTGGGTCTTCGACGGGGCTCGGTCCGCGTGGCCCGCGCTTCCCCGTGGCCTCGCCCACGCCCTGGTGGTGGACCGAGGTCGTGCCGTGGGCGAGCCGACCTTCATGTACGGCCACGAGCCGCTGCCCCAAGGCCTGCTCGACTACCGGCGGTCTCGGCCGGTCGTGACGGTTCGGGATCCGTTCCGCGCCGCGGCATCGCAAGCTCGCAAGGACGGGGTGGAGCACCTGCTGGCCGAACCTCGACGGCTGGTCTCGGTCGCCGATCGCATCGAGCGCTTCCTCACCGTCTGGGACCGTCGGCTCGCCGACCCGTCGATGGGCTCGCAGGCGTTGGTCGTGCGATACGAGGACCTGCGCGCTGACCCGCTCTCGAACCTGATCCTGATCGATCGCCACTGGGGCCTCGGCGTCGACGACGCGGTCTGGGGCGAAGCGGTGGAACGGTGCTCGTGGGAGGCGATGGAGCAGGCGGCGGGCACGCGGCGCGACACCGCGAGGATCTCGCTCGGAGCGACGGACCTGCCACCGGAGATGGCGGAGTACCTCCATGAGCGCTGCGACGGCCTTCGGACCGAGCTGCGAGTGCTGGCCGGCAGCTGAGCGGTCGCGGTGGGTCTTGGCGCTCCGATGCGGCGACGGTCGAGCGGTGGGTGTGGTCGCAGGTCGGGGGCTACTCAGGCCTTGGCCAGGGCGAAGGTGACCTCGACGCCGTCGAGGGTGCAGCTGCTCTCGAGCGGTCCGTCGACGTGGTCGACCGCCGTGGCGAGCGAGGCCGCCGGCGCCACCGTCGAGCTCAAGTAGCACCACGCACGGGGCCTCCGCCCCCGTGGACCCCCGAGGTCCGCATGCGCGGCCGTCGCCCCCTCGGGGGCGGCGGCTGCGGCGGGTCCGAGCTCAGGTGCGGGCGGCTGCAGCCCTCAGGTGCCGGACGAGGGCGTCGACCAGCACCGGCCAGACCGACGGCGGGAGGTCGTGGCCGAGGTCGTCGACCACGAGTAGCTCGGCCCCGGCGATCCCCTCGGCGATGCGGCGCCCGCCGCTCGGGTCCACCACCGGGTCCACGGCGCCGTGGACCACGAGCGTCGGCGCCTCCACCTCGCCGAGGTGGGGCCAGGTGGGCGGGGCGTGCACGAGGGCGGCGAGGTGGTGGAGCCGGTTCTGGGGACCCTCGGCGTGGTGCCACATCGCTGCCGCCTGGGCGCGGACGTGCGCGACATCGACCCGTGGGCCGCCGATCGCGGCGCGCAGCGCCACCTGGGCCTCCACGAACTCGGGGAGGGTGGTGCCCGCCGGCGCCAGCAGGGCGTCCACCGCTGCGGCCGTCGGCTGGCCGATCCCCGGTTCGCAGGTGGTGGAGCTGGCCACGGTGAGCGACGCCACCCGGTCGCCGTGGTCGATCGCGATCCACTGGGCGACGATGCCGCCCAGCGAGGCACCCACGAGGTGGGCGCGGTCGACCCCGAGGGCATCGAGCAGCCCCACGGCGTCGGCCGCGAGGTCCCGCACCGAGTAGGGCGGCGCGGCGTCGCCGGTCCCGAAGGCCGAGAGCACGGCGTCGATCGGGTCGCCCGGCATCGCGATCTTCGTCGAGCGGCCGACGTCGCGGTGGTCGTAGCGGATCACCCGGTAGCCCTGGTCGGTCACCAGGCGGCACAGGTCGGCATCCCACCCCAGCATCGATGTGCCGGTCCCCATGATGAGCAGCACCGCCGGATCGGCCCGCCGGCCGAAGGCCTCGTGCTCCAGCTCGAGCCGAAGGCCGTCGCGGGTGGTGATGGTGGCGGTCGCCATGGCTGCCTCCTCGTGGGTTGCGCGGCGCGGACGGTAGGCAGGTCGATCCGATCCCGAGCCTCGGATCGACGGAACGGAGCGAATGCGTCGATGGCGCGGGACGGCTCGGTCACCCTGGAGCACCCTTCCCTCCATCATCGAACCGGAGGGACGGACATGACTCGCAAGGGGACCGACGTCGGGCTGCGCCCGGGGTTGCACGCGGAAGAGGTGGGCGACGAGCTCGTGGTGCTCGACGCCGGGGAGCAGGTCGTCTACCGGCTCGACGAGGACCAGGCCGCCGCCCTGCGGGCGGTGGCCCCGGATGTCGAGGGGCCGGTGCCCGACCGGCTCCTCGACGCCCTCGACCAGCTGCTCGAGGCCGGCATCGTGGGACCGCTGCGCGGCGAGACCGATCGCCGCACCGTGCTCGTCGGCGCCGCCGCCGCGGCCGCCGCCGGCGTGGCGTTCCTCGTGCTGCCGAGCGCCGCCGCCGCGGCGTCGGGCGGTGGCGGTGGCGGTGGCGGTGGTGGCGGTGGTGGTGGTGGTGGTGCCACCGTGCCCGGCGCGCCCACGATCGTCGGCGCCAGCACCAGCCTCGATGCCGTCGACCTCTCGTTCACCCTCGCGTCCGACGGCGGGTCGCCGATCTCCAACTACGAGTGGTCCAGCGACGGTGGCACCACGTGGACGGCCGTCAGCCCGGCGGTCACGGCCGGCCCGGCCACGGTCCACGGCGTCACCGCGTCGAGCGTCGTGCACCTGCGCGCCGTGAACGTCGTGGGCGCCGGCGCGGCGTCGAACCCGGTGACCTTCGCCGATGGCTCCCAGGCGTTCGGCGCGACGGGCAGCGTGGCGTCGTTCGTGGTGCCCGCGACCGTGGCGCAGCTGGGCGTCGACCTGATCGGCGGCGCGGGCGGCGGCGGTGGCGATGATCTGGCCGCCATCTTCGCCGCGAACGACCGCTTCGGCGGCGCCGGTGGCCAGCCGGGCCGGGTGGGGGGTCGTCTCCTCGTGACCGCTGGCGAGTCCCTGTCGGTCGCCATCGGCGCGGGCGGTGGCGGCGGCGTGAACAACTTCGGCAACAGCACCTTCTCGAACGGAGGCCTCGGCGGAACCAACCCGCTCGGCGAGTACGCCGGCGGCACCGGAGGCAAGGGTGACAACGCCGGCGGGGGCGGGGGCGGAGGCGCGGCCAGCGTGCTGCTCCGGGGTGCGTCCCTCCTCGCGGTCGCAGGTGGTGGCGCCGGTGGTGGCGGTGCCGACTCCACCCTCACCGGCGCGAACGGTGGGGCGGGCAGCGCATCCCACGTGCAACGGTCCGATGCGGTATCGACGGCTGGGCGGCCCGGGGGCGACGGCCCAAGCCTCAACGGTGCCGCGGGCGGTGGTGGCGGCGGCGGCCAGTACGGCGGGGAGCGCGGCAACGGCGTCTCGTCTGGTGGAGCGCCGGGAGGCAAGCGAGGCGGGAACCTGGTGAGCGGGCTGACGTCGGCGACCGATGCCACCGCCACGGGACGCACCCTCGCGACCACGCCCAGCGGCACGTCGCAGGCCGGCGAGGCCACGCTCACCTGGCTGGCGGCGACCGTCGGCTAGCGCCGACGAGCGACGTGGTGGAGGAGCGGTGGCTGGCGGCCGAGGACGGCGCGACCGTCGTGCTGGGCGGCCCCCGCGCGCTCGTGGAGGCCGCGGCGCGCTACCTGCCTGCGGTCGGCCTCGCCGAGGTGGCTCCCCCCACCCATCGGTCGGGGCCGGCCGCGGGAGATCGGTACCTCGAGCTGGCCGATCTCCCGAGCGCCGACGAGCCCACGCTTCGGGTCGACGGGAGGGATCGGCCCGGTGGCTGGGCGGCCGTCGAATCGGAGCTCTCGGTCTTCGCCGCCGAGCACCTCGTCGGGCGCATCGCCGTGCATGCCGGGCTCGTCGTCCACGACGGTGAGGTGATCGTGCTCCCCGGTCCGTCGTTCGCCGGCAAGTCCACCCTCTGCGCAGCGATGGGCGACCTCGGCGCCCACGTCCGCTCGGACGAGTACGCCCTCATCGATCTGGCGTCGGGCCTGGTGACCGGGTGGCCTCGGCCGCTGCGGCGTCGGCGGGCCGATGGCGGCACCGACCGCCTCGAGCTCCCCCACGCCGGGGGGCCGGGAGAGCGGCCGACCCTCGTGGCCTCGTTGGCCTACCGAGCCGCGGCGGTGGGACCGTGGCGGGCGATGGGTCGAGGAGAGGCGACCCTCGCACTGCTGGCCAACGCCGTGGCGGCGCAGCGCCACCCGGAGCAGGCGCTGGCGGCGTGCATCGCGGTCGCCGAGCAGGCCGACGCCCTCGTGGGCGAGCGCGGCGACGCGCACGCTGCCGCTCGCCGGCTCGTGGCCGGCCGGGGCGCTCTACGATCGGCGCCCGCGGCGGAGAGGGGTCGGGGACGCAGGGGGGCTCGGACGTGACGACGCTGGTCGAGCAGGGGAGGCGGGTCGCGCTCGCGGTGCGCGTCGGCACGCACCTCTCGCTGGCCACCATGGCGTGGGCGGAGCCGGGCTCACGCCGTCGCGGGCGCGTCGCCCTGGCGCTCGCCGCGTCCCTCGCGGCCGACGGGGTCCGTCACCTCGTGCCCGACCGGCGGTTCCCGGCGGCCGCCGATGCGGTGGTGTCGGGTCTCGATGCCGCGTGCTGGTCGCGGCTCGCTCCCGATCGGCCCGACGCGGCGATGGCCGCGCACTTCCTCTCCGCGGCACCGCCCAACCTCCGGGCCGGGCTGGCGGTCGGCCGCTCGGGCGAGCGCCGCCTCGGTGCCGCCACGTTCGCGCCCGGCGCGGTGGCGGGGGCGATCGCGTTCGCCGCCGACCGGCGCGCCGGTCGGGGGTTCCGGCCGCACCTGCTGCTGCCCGCCGCCCTCAACCTCGGGGGGGGCGATCGCCGTGGTGACCCACCAGGCATCGCTGCATCGCGCCGCTCGTGAGCGGTGGATGCGGCGGGTGGCCGCGCAGGTGCGCGAGGAAGGGCGGCTCGCGGCCGCCAGCACGGCCGTGCAGGCGTCGCCGGGCCACAACTTCAAGAAGGTGCTGATGGCCCTGGCCGCGAGCGGCTCCGAGCCGGCCCGCCTCGCTGCCCAGGAGCAGGTCGCCCACCCGGCATCGGTGGTCGAGGACCTCGAGGGGACCACCCTGCTGCGAGCGGCGCTCGACCTCTCGATCGTCCCGTCGGACCGGGCCGACACGTTCCTCAGCCGCGAACAGCAGCGCGAGCTGGCGGCGCGCCTCGATCAGATCGACGCCGAGGCCGGCCGCAGCGGGACCGAGCTGGTGGTCGCCACGGTCGCTGGTCGATCGGTCGTGCTCCGCTACCAGGGCCGCTCCATCGAGCTGGCCGAGCCTGCGCCGCACGTGGGAGGGCTCGGCAACGTCGACCCCATGCCGTCGCTCGTCCTCGTCGTGGGGGCGTGCTCGCACGCGATCACCTGGCTCAACCCCACCCTCCGGGCCCCGCTCTCGGTGGTGGCCCCGGCCTCGGGCGCGACCCTGCTCGGCGCGGCCGTGGTCCGTCGCCGCCTCTCGACCGCTTCCCGGGGTGCGGTCGCGATCGAGCCTGCGCCGCTGGTGGTGGCGGCGAGCGTGGTCCCCGCCGCGCTGGCCAGCCTCGCCCTCGCCGGGCGGGCGCCCCGCGGCTCGGCCGCGAACCGCAGCCTCCATCCCGCCACGCACCTCGTGTTCCCCGCGGTGATCGCGCTCGCGCTCTACGGCCGACGCACGTCGCCATCGCTGCGCCGCCCGCTCACGGCGATGCTCGCCGCCTGCTGGGCGCTCCCGATCGCCCGAGACCCGATCGCTCGACCGGAGCGGATGATCCTCGGTCTCGTGTGGCTCGCCGAAGCCCACCTCGCCGCGCGTGGTGCGGCGATGGCGGTGGACGATGAGGTCGCCGAGCTGCAGGCCCGGCTGCGCGACGAGTTCGCCGAGTGGGTCGGCGGTGCCCGCCGCTCGGCGAGCGACCGTGAGCTCGATCGGTTCCAGGCGCAGGTCGAGCTGGCCGAGCGCGAGCTCGCCATCGTCGCCCCGGCCCTCGACGAGCGCCTCGTGGCCGACATCCGCACCGAGTGCGACGAGGTGCGGCGGTGGCTGCAGCAGCGACGAGCGGACGTGCCGTGCGCGTCCTGATCGTCGAGGATGGGCTGGCGGCCGTCCACCTGATCCGGTCCTGCCTCGACCGGGCGATGGGGCCGTCGGGCCAGCGGGTGACCGAGGCGTGGGCCCTCGACCACGCCGCCGCGCTGCGATCGACGCCCGAGGACCTCGACGTAGCCCTCGTCGACGCCACCCGCCATCCGAACGACCGCGTCGTCGATCCCTCCGTCCCGCTCTGCGCCGGCCTCGAGGTCGCCGATCGGCTCGCGGCCACCGACCCGAGCTGTCGCGTGGTCGGCTACTCCGTTCGCGCGAGGGATCCGGTGCTGAACATCGCCTTCCGCGAACTGGCGAACGTGCACGCCGTCTACGACATGGAGGGGCTCGTCGACCACCTCGCCGAGGCGCTGTGGTCCGACGAACCGATCCACCAGGTGTCCCCGCCGACCGAGGACGACTTCCGCTCGCTCGGATTGCTGCCCGGGGCCCGCCTGTGGGAGGCGGTGAAGGTGGCTCGTCGACGCGCCGACACGTGGGAGGCGGTGGCGGCCACGCAGCCGCACCTCGGGATCGAGAAGCGGACGCGGGAGCACCTCAACATCCACCTCGCTCCACTGCTGCCCACGCCCGAGCCCGTCACGTACCGCCACCACGTCGCCGTGCTGCGCGCCGTGTGCGGCTTCACCCCCGTCCCTCCCGGAGGACCGACCCCATGACCGTCACCGACGCCCGGAACCACGCGAGCGCACCCTCGTACCGCACCTTCTACGAGCAGGCGCTGCACTACTTCGACCGCCCCGGCGAGGGACGGCCCACCGCCGCGGTCGGCACGCGGGCGGCCTGGACGAGCGACGACCTGCGTCGGTCGGAGGCCGAGTGGTGCCATCGGTTGACCGCCGAGCAGCTCGACGAGCTCGGGGCCGGAGCAGCTCGGGCGGTCGAGTTCGGCGTGCCCCTCACGTCGGTGGACGAGCGGACGTTCCCGACCCCGTCGCTCGACGAGGCCGTCGCCCGTTGGCGCCGAGAGCTCGATGACGGCCTCGGGGTGATCTGCCTGAAGGGGCTCCCGGTCCGGGAGTGGGGCGAGGAGGCGAGCAGGGTCGTCCACTGGTACCTCGGGCACCGCCTCGGGGTGCCCGGCGCCCAGAACCCGGCCGGCGACCTGCTCGGCCACGTCATCGACCTCGGCGGCCCCGACGCGCACGTGCGGAAGTACCAGACGGCCGACGACATCACCTTCCACTGCGACGCCGCCGACGTGGTCGGCCTCCTGTGCCTCCGAACCGCGGCCGAAGGCGGCCAGAGCCGCATCGCCAGCTCGGTGACCGTCTTCGACCGCCTGGTCGCCGAGCGCCCCGACCTCGTGGACGAGCTCTTCGAGCCCTTCCCGATCGACCGCCGTGGCGAGGAGGGGCCCGGCGAGGCACCCACGTTCGACGTCGTGCCGTGCCGGTGGGACGGGGAGCGCCTGCGCACCTTCTGGCACAGCGACTACATGCGGTCGGCCCATCGACACGACTCGGTCGCGGCCCCGACCGAGCGCCGTCGGGCCGCGCTCGACGCCTTCGACGAGCTGGCAGGCTCGCCCGACGTCTTCTACGACATGTGGCTCGAGGAGGGCGACGTGCAGCTGATCTCGAACCACTCCGTGGTCCACGCCCGCACGGGCTACGTCGACGTCGACGATCCTGCCGAGCGGCGCCACCTGCTGCGGCTCTGGCTCAGCCTCGAGCAGCGCTGAGGCGCCGCCCGCTCAGGCTCGGGCGAGGGCGAAGGTGACCTCGACGCCGTCGAGGGTGCAGCTGCTCTCGAGCGGTCCGTCGATGTGGTCGACCGACGTGGCGAGCACGGCGTCGACAAGCTGCTGCTCGTTCGCCTCGACCATGGCGCGCTGGTCGACGGGCAGCGCCAGCGACAAGGCGATCCGGTCGGTCACGTCGAGCCCGGCGTCCTTGCGGGCGCTCTGCACCGCGCGGATCAGGTCGCGCGTCACGCCCTCGGCGTGCAGCTCGGGGGTCACGGTGGTGTCGAGGGCCACGACGAGGCCGGTGTCGATCGTCCGGCCCTCGGGATCCACGTAGCGGACCGGTGAGGCGGCCACGTCGTCGGCCGTCTGCAGCACGAGCTCGTACTCCCCCTCCTGCAGCGCGTGGCCGCCGACGACCACCGACCCGTCGTCGGCGCGCGACCAGTCGCCCGCCTTGGCGGCCTTGATGACGGCCTGGACGTCCTTGCCCAGGCGGGGGCCGAGCGCCCGCGGGTTCGGGCGCACCACCTCGGTCCCGTACGCGGTGCGGTCGGCGGAGATCTCCACCGCCTTCACGTTGAGCTCGCCCGCGATCAGGTGGGCGAAGGGCTCGAGCGCGGCGGCTCGCTCGCCGGCGACCGCCAGCGACGGCAGCGGCAGCCGGCTGCGGAGCTTGCGCTCCTCGCGCAGGCCGAGCGCCGTGGAGCACACGGCGCGGACCTCGTCCATGGCCCGCACCAGCTCGGGGTCGGCGGGGAGGGCGTCGGGCTCGGGCCAGTCGGTGAGGTGCACCGAGCGCTCGCCGGTGAGGCCGTGGTGGATGCCCTCGGCGAGCATCGGCAGCAGCGGCGCCACGATCTTCGTGACGGTCACCAGCACGGAGTAGAGCGTGTCGAACGCATCGACCTTGTCGGCCGCCGCCTCGTCGCCCGCTCCCGGTGCCCAGAAGCGCTCGCGCGACGAGCGGATGTACCAGTTGTTCAGGGCGTCGAGGTACGCGGTGATCTGGTTGCAGGCGCCGGCCAGGTCGTACGCGTCCATCGCCGCGGTGACCTCGTCGCGCAGCTCGCGGGTCTTGGCCAGCAGGTAGCGGTCGAGCTCGCCGGTGGCGTCGGTGCGGAACGTGGCCCGGTGGCCGTCCGCGTTGGCGTAGAGCGCGAAGAAGTGGAAGGCGTTCCAGATCGGGTTCAGCACCAGGCGCACGACGTCGGAGATGCCCGAGCCGTCGGCGGCGATCTTCAGGTCGCCGCCGCGCAGGATCGGCGAGCTCATCAGATACCAGCGCAGCGCGTCGGACCCGATGGTCTCCATCACCTCCTCGGGGTCCGGGTAGTTCCGGAGCTTCTTCGAGAGCTTGCGACCCTCGGCATCGAGCACCACGCCGTGGCAGATGACGTTCGAGAACGCGGGCCGGTCGAACAGCGCGACCGACAGCACGTGCATCGTGTAGAACCAGCCACGCGTCTGGGCGATGTACTCGACGATGAAGTCGGCGGGGGAGTGGTCCTCGAACCACTCCTTGCTCTCGAACGGGTAGTGCACCTGGGCGTAGGGCATCGACCCGGACTCGAACCAGCAGTCGAGCACCTCGGTGACCCGGCGCATCGTGCTGTTCCCGGTGGGGTCGTCGGGGTTCGGGCGGGTGAGCTCGTCGACCTCGGGGCGGTGGAGGCTGGCCGGTCGCACGCCGAAGTCGCGCTCGATCTCGTCGAGCGAGCCGTACACGTCGGTGCGCGGGTAGGTGGGGTCGTCGCTCTCCCACACGGGGATGGGCGCACCCCAGAACCGGTTGCGGGAGATGGACCAGTCGCGGGCGCCGGCGAGCCACTTGCCGAACGCGCCGTCCTTCACGTGGCCCGGGATCCAGTTGATCTGGTCGTTGCACGCCAGGAGGCGGTCGGTCAGGTCGGTGACCCGCACGTACCACGACTGCATCGCCCGGTAGATGATCGGCGTGTCGGTGCGCCAGCAGTGCGGGTAGTTGTGGTCGTAGGTCTCGTGGCGCAGCACCCGGCCCTCGGCCTTCAGGTGGCGGATGACGTCGGGGTTGGCCTCGAAGACGTTGACGCCGGCCCAGTCGGGGACCTCGGCGGTGAACTGCCCCTTCTCGTCGACGGGCACGACGAGGGCGATGCCCGCTGCCTCGCAGACCCGCTGGTCGTCCTCGCCGAAGCCGGGGGCCAGGTGCACGACGCCCGTGCCCTCTTCGGTGTCGAGGAAGTCGCCGGCGAGCACCCGGAAGCTGTCGGGGTTGTCGGCGAAGTAGCCGAACAGCGGCCGATAGGTGCGGCCGACGAGATCGGACCCGCGCAGCGTGGCAACGCGCTCGGCCTCGCCGAGCTCGGCGGCGTACCGCTCGAGCGTGGCCGCGCCGATGACGTAGCGCGCGCCGTCGTGGTCGACCACGGCGTACTCCAGCTCGGCTCCGACCGCGAGTGCCAGGTTCGACGGCAGGGTCCACGGCGTGGTGGTCCAGGCGAGGATCTTGAGGGGCACGTCCTCGCCCTCGACCGGGTCGAGGTCGAACGCGACGGTGATGGCCGGGTCCTGGCGGGGGCGGGTGGCGTCGTCGAGGCGGATCTCGAAGTTCGACAGCGGGGTCTCGGCGCCCCAGCTGTAGGGCATGACCCGGTACGCCTGGTAGATGAGGCCCTTGTCCCAGAGCTGCTTGAAGGCCCACATGACGCTCTCCATGAAGGGGAGGTCCATGGTCTTGTAGTCGTCCTCGAAGTCGACCCAGCGGGCCTGGCGGGTGACGTAGCGCTCCCACTCCGCCGTGTAGCGCAGCACCGACGCCTGGCAGTACTCGTTGAAGTTGGCGATGCCGAACTCGGTGATCGCCTTGTGGCCCTGGATGCCGAGCTCCTGCTCGGCGGCCATCTCGGCCGGGAGCCCGTGGCAGTCCCAGCCGAAGCGGCGCTCCACCCGGTGGCCGCGCATGGTCTGGTAGCGGGGGACCACGTCCTTGACGTAGCCGGTGAGCAGGTGGCCGTAGTGGGGGAGGCCGTTGGCGAACGGCGGGCCGTCGTAGAAGACGTAGGCGTCCTGCTCCGAGCGCTGGTCGATGGAGGCCTGGAAGGTGCCATCGGCCGCCCACGACTCGAGGATCGCCCGCTCCAGCGCCGGGTAGTCGGCGCGGCTGGGGACCTTCGGGTACGGGGGCGGGTCGCTGCTGGTCACGGCGGTCGAGCCTACCGAGCGGCCCTCGGGGCTCCCGCAGCCGTTCCCCCGACGTCGCGGGGTGGCCCAGGTGGCAGGATCGGCGCGTGCGCCACCGCCGCTTCGATGTCGCCACCCTCGCAGTCGAGCACGTGCCCGTGGTGCTGCGCGTCGCCCACCTGCTCGTCGCCGAGCGCGAGGGGGGAGCCCGCCTCGACTGGGAGTGCGTGGCCACCGCGCTCGACGCGACCCCGATCGCGCCCGGTCGCTACCGGGTCGACCTCACGACCTTGGAGGGGCGGGTCCTCGGCGGTCCAGCGATCCTCGTGCGCTCCATCGAGGGGACCCACGTGCTGCGAGGCGACGGCCCGCTCGACGGCATCGAGGCCGACGAGCTCCGCTGATCGCGTCAGCTCACGGCGCCGACCACCACGACGATCAGCGCCACCGCGCTCGTGGCGCCCGCCGCGACCCAGGTCCACCAGGTGAGCGTCACCGCCAGCCAGAGGCTGCGCAGGCGGGTGGGGGTGAAGGCCACGAGGTGGGGATGGCGGTCCGGATCGGGGCCGGCGAGGCCGATGACGGCACTCAGGAGGCGGCCGGAGGCGACCACCCGCCGAACCCGGCCGAGGCGGCCGAAGCGGCGGGC
>JAGQSL010000180.1 GCA_020439525.1 Acidimicrobiales bacterium
CCTCGGCGATCTCGTTGAGCGACGTGCCCTCGTAGCCGTGCTCGGCGAAGCAGCGCCGGGCCTCGATGAGGATGGCGTCGCGCGTCGAGAGCGCCGGTTCGGTCGCGGCCATCGGACCACCCTAGGCCGGTCGTCGGCCGCTCCCCCGGTGTTCGGTGGCCGCCGTCGGGGCCGGTACCGTCGACGCCATGGACATCGTCGCGGCCGTCTTCATCGAGAACATCGAGCTCCGCCAGGTCGCCGGCCCCTCGACGCGGATCGACCTCACCGGCGTGCACTTCTCGCAGGTCGCGCCCCAGGCGGTGCCCGTCACGGTCGAGCCGCACCTCGTCGTGCTGGTGCGCTGCGCCCCCGACGAAGCCGGGACCGGTGCCCTCGAGACCGTCTACGTGCGCGACGGCGAGCAGGTGGCCCGCAACGTGCAGCCGCTCCAGGTCGAGCCGGGCAAGTTCGCCTACCGGCTGGTGCGGGCCGAGCTCGAGTTCGGCGACTACGGCACGGTCGAGGCGCAGGTGCGCATCGACCTGGGCCCGGTCACCACCGTGCCGTTCACCCTGCTGGCGCCCGTCGAGGGCTGAGCGTGCCGTTCGCCGCGGCGATCTCCGAGCACCCCCTCGCCACTCACGCCATCGGCGAGGTGGTCGGCCAGGTCCTCGAGCAGCTCGGCCCCGACCCCGACGCCGCGGTGCTCTTCGCCACCGCCCCGTTCGCCGGCGCCTTCGAGGACCTCGCCGCCGCCGTGCGCGCCACCCTCGCGCCCCGCTGCCTGGTCGGGGCCACCGCGATGTCGGTCATCGGCGGCGGCTGCGAGGTGGAGGGCACGGCGGCGATCAGCCTCTTCGCGGCCCGCCTCGACGACGAGGTGCGCACGGTGCGGCTCGATGCAGGCGGAGGCGACGGTCGCCGGCGTACCGACCACGAGCTGGCCGGGGCCCAGGGCACGATGCTGCTGCTGGCCGAGCCCCGGTTCTCCGTTGGGGCGCACCTCGACGAGCTGGCCGTGGTGGCGCCCGAGCTCCAGGTGCTCGGCGGGATCGCGTCCGCACCCGGAGGCAACCGCCTCGCCGCCGACGAGGTCGTCACCGACCGGGGGGCGGTGGCCTTGGTGCTGCCGGGCTCCGTGGCGGCCACGCCGGTCGTCTCGCAGGGCGCCGATGCGGTGGGTGAACCGCTCGTGGTCACCCGCGCCACCGGCTCGATGATCGACGAGATCGCCGGACGCCCCGCCCTCGACCTCCTGTTGGCGGTGGCCGCCGAGGCGTCGCCCGAGGACCGGGCGCGCCTGGCTCGCGGCATCGAGCTGGGCGTGGCCGTCGACGAGCGGACGCCCGAGCTCGAGCGCGACGACTTCCTGTTGGTGCGGGTGCTGGGCGCCGACAAGCAGCGGCGCGCCGTCGCGGTCGGGCGCGAGGTCGCGGTGGGCACCACCGTGCAGTTCCACGTCCGCGACCGCGCCGCAGCCGACGCCGACCTGCGAGCCCTCCTCGCCGGCGCGCCAGGTCGGGCGGCCCTCGCGTTCTGCGGTACGGGCCGGGGCACCGAGCTGTTCGGTGAGCCGCACCACGACGCCGCCATCGTCTACGAGCACGTCGAGTCCGGCGCCGTCGCCGGCATGTTCAGCGCCGGTGAGATCGGGCCGATCGGTGGGCGCGCCGCGCTCCACGAGCGCACTGCGAGCGTGCTGCTGCTCGACGAGGCCCGGCGCTGATCAGGCCGGGGCCGGCCGCACCGCACCTCGGGGCGCGATGCCGACGTCGCCCGGACCGAGGGGGCGGGTCCACGCCGCGAGCTCGAGGAGGATGCCGTCGGGGTCCTGGAAGTACAGGGAGCGGACGAACACCCCGTCGTGGGGCTCGGTGGCCAGGCCGTACTCGCTGTCGTCGTGGTCGGCGATCTCCGAGGTCTCCACGCCCGCCGCGCGCAGCCGGTCGCGGTAGTCCTCCATGGCGTCGGGCGGGACGGAGAACGCGACGTGGTTCATCGATCCGATGGCGCTCGTGAGCGGGCCGCGGTCGGGGCGGCATCCCGGCCCGCTGATGCCCGCTTGGGGCTCGGCGGCATCGGGGAACCAGAAGAACGCGAGGGTGTCGCCCCCGCCGCAGTCGAAGAAGAAGTGCTGCCCGAGGCCGAAGGGCAGCTCGATGGTCTTCACGAGGGCCATGCCGAGCACGCCCTCGTAGAAC
>JAGQSL010000181.1 GCA_020439525.1 Acidimicrobiales bacterium
GGGTAGATGTTCACCCCACCGGAGACGACCATGTCGATCTTGCGGTCGGACAGGAACAGGTAGCCGTCGACGTCGAGGTACCCCACGTCGCCGAGGGTGCCGAAGCCGCCCTCGCGGTGGGCGGACGCCGTCTTGTCGGGGGCGTTGTGGTACTCGAAGTCCGACCCGAGCAGGCTGCGGAACCAGATCTCGCCGGGCTCGCCCGGCGGTTGGCGCTCGCCGTCGGGGCCGATGATCGCCACCTCGACCACCTCCAGCGGCTTGCCCACCGAGCCCGGGCGCTCGAGCCACTCCGACGCCGTGATGAGGGACAGGAACCCGCCCTCGGTGCCGCCGTAGTACTCGGTGATCTTCGGGCCCCACCACTCGACCATCGCCCGCTTCACGGCCGGCGCGCACGGCGCGGCACCGTGCATCACCTGCACGAGCGAGGAGGTGTCGGCGGCGGCTCGCACCTCCTCGGGCAGGTCGAGGAGCCGGACGAACTGCGTTGGAACCAGGTGGGTGTTGGTGACGCCGTGGCGCTCGATGGCGTCGAGGACGGCGGCGGCGTCGAAGCGCTGCTGGAGCACCAGCGTGGCCCCGCAGACCAGCGGGGCGATGGCGAAGACCCACTGCGCCGAGTGGTACATCGGCCCGCACACCAGCTGCACCCGCTCGTGGGCCTCGTCGACGGGCACGCCGAGCGTCGGCGCCATCGAGTGGGCGATGAGCGTGAGCACCTCGGGCGGCCCGCCGGTGGCGGTGAGCGTGGAGCGCACCCCCTTGGGCCAGCCGGTGGTGCCCGACGTGTAGAACATCGGCCCGCCACGCTGGGGGTCCTCGAGCTCGGCGGAGCGCTCCTCGGCGATGGCGCCGTCGAGGTCCTCGAACCCCTCCCCGCCCTCGTCGCGCGCCAGCTCGCGCCGCACCAGCAGCCGCGCCCGGAGCCCGGGGACCTCGGCCTGGGCCAGGGCGTCGACCGCCACTGGGAGCCACCGCTCGTCGACGATCAGCGCCGCCGCCCCGGCGTCGTCGAGCACGTAGGCCAGCTCGCGCGCCACCCAGTGCCAGTTGACGGGGACCAGCGCCCACCCGCCGTGGGCGCAGGCCAGCGACACCTCCACCAGCTCCACCTGGTTGCCCAGCATGGCCACCACGGTGTCGCCCACCTCGAGGCCCCGGGCGCGCAGGGCGCGCACCAGGCGGGTGACCCGCTCGTCGAGCGCACCCCACGACGTGACGCCGCGCTCGTCGATCACCGCCGGGGCCGTCTCGCCCCGAAGGGCGAGCACGGGGGCCAGCACCGCGGTCACCGGCTCAGCCCTCTCCCGGGAGCCACGAGCCGTGGAACCCGAAGGGCACCCGCCGGGGCAGGTGGACGCGGGCGACCTCGTCGAGCGTGCCGGCGTCGAGCACCACCATCGAGCTGCGGTCGGCCGCCAGGTCGTGCACGAAGTTCACGAGCCACCCGCTCCCCTCGGCCGCGTCGTCGAGGTCGGGGGCGTGCACGGTCTCGCCGCACACCTGGCCGTCGCCGTAGCGATGGACCTCCGAGGTCGCGGTCTCGAGGTCCCAGCGGATGACGCCGTCGAAGCTGGCCGCGTCCTCGGTCCAGGCGGCGGTGTGGCCCGAGTAGCCGTACCGGTTGGCCCGGCCCTCGTGGCGCAGGTCGATGCGGGGGAAGTCGGTCGGCCGGTCGTCGAGCGCCTCGTCGGCCACGGTCCCCGCCGCCGGGTCGATGCGCCAGCGGTGCAGGTGCGGCCGCACCGGCTCGTCCATCCCGTCCTCGCCGAAGCTGGTGTTGAGCCGGTCGGCCCGGCAGCCGGTGACCTCGATCGAGCCGTCGGGCCGGTCGTGGGCGTTGAGGAAGTGGAACACCCAGAAGGGGTCGACGTCGATCCACCGCACGGTCTCGCCGGGGGCGCCCCGCGCCAAGACGCCGATGCGGCACCCGCGCTCGGGCGCCCAGAAGATCCCGGGCTGGCCGGCGACCATGGCGTGCAGGTCGAACACGGCCGGCAGGTCGAAGATCACCACCCGGGTCTCGGTGACCACGAAGTCGTGCATCATCACCGGCCCGGGCAGCTCCACGACCGTCGACCAGGTGAGGGCGCCGTCGGCGTCCGCGGCGTGCACCCGCAGGTACGGGGCGACGGGCGAGTAGCCGAAGAACACGAGCTCGCCGGTGACCGGGTCGAGCTTCGGGTGCGCGGTCATGGACCCGACGAGCGCGCCGTCGAAGTCGTAGGGGCCGATCGTCGAGAGGTCGGACGCCAGCTCCATGGGCCCGACGCCCTCCATCATCGTGAGGATGCGCCCGGCGTGGCCGATCACGTGCGTGTTCGAGGTGTTCTTGATCGGCCCGACCGTGGAGAACACCTCATCGGGCGGCAGGCGGAAGTCCGAGAGCCCGCCGAAGAGCGCGTGGCCGGCGGCCTCCTCGGCGGCGAGCCCGGCGTTGCGCACCCAGCGGTTGGCGTAGCGGGCGCCACCCTCGCCGTCGAGCCACAGCCCGTGCACCATGCCGTCGCCGTCGAAGAGGTGGTAGCGGCCGAGCGGCGGGAACATCGGGTTCGGTCCGTTGCGGAGGAACGCGCCGCGCAGGCCGGCGGGCAGCGAGCCGGTCACCTCGAGGTCCCGGTCGTCACGCTCGTCGCCGACGGGCGCGAAGTGCCCGGCGAGCCACGGGTTGCCGGTGGCGGCGAACGCGGCAGCGCGCGACGCGGTCGGATCATCGGTGACGGTCATGGCCGGCACCGTACCGCGTGGGAGTTAACGGTGTTCACCGACCGTCGCCCGCCCGGCCGGTCGGTACGATCGGCCGCCATGGCCGGGGACCGCGAACCGCTCCAGCGCGACGGGATCGTCGAGGCGGCGCGCCAGCTCGTCATCGCCGGCGGGCTCGAGGCCCTCTCCCTGCGCCGCCTGGCCAGCCAGCTCGGCGTGACCGCACCGGCCCTCTACGCCCACGTGCGCGACAAGAAGGACCTGCTGCGCGCCATCGCCGAGGTCGAGTTCGACCACCTCGTCGCCCGGTTCGATGCCGTCGACGCCACCGACCCGATCGATCGGATCCGCGCCCACGGCCGGGCCTACGTGGAGCACGCCCGCGCCCAACCCGAGCTGTTTCGGGTGATGTTCCTGTTCCCCCCCGAGGCGATCCCCGCCGACGTCCCCGAGGAGGCCCGGCTGCCGGGCGCCACCAAGGCGTTCGCGGCGGCGGCGAGCGCGGTCGACGAGGCGATCGCGA
This sequence comes from Acidimicrobiales bacterium, assembly GCA_020439525.1. Classification (GTDB taxonomy): domain Bacteria; phylum Actinomycetota; class Acidimicrobiia; order Acidimicrobiales; family Iamiaceae; genus Aquihabitans. Next base: position 3,233 of record JAGQSL010000181.1, read on the forward strand.
GCGGTGCGCTCGAGGTCGACGACCCGCTGCTGCTCTCGCTCACCCTGTGGAGCGGGGTGCACGGCGTGGCCTCGGTGCTGCAGCTCGGCGTCGACCTGCCCCCCGAGCTCGAGGAGGCGATGATCGACGACGTCACCGATCGGATCATCGCCGGCTACCGGCCCGGCGCCGACCGGTCGTGACCGACGACGACCCGTGCCCCTGCGGGCTCCCGGCCCCCTACGGTCGCTGCTGCGCCCGCTTCCACCGAGGCGCCGACGCCCCCACCGCCGAGCTGCTGATGCGCTCGCGCTACAGCGCCTTCGCGGTCGGCGACGCCGCCTACCTCGAGCGCACGTGGCACCCCGACACCCGGCCCCGCCGCATCCACCTCGGCCGCGATCGGAGCTGGACGGGCCTCGACGTCGTGGCCAGCACGGGCGGCGGCCTGCTCGACCAGCGCGGCACCGTCGAGTTCCACGCCCACCACCGCGACGGCGCCGGCGACGACGTGCTCCACGAGCTCAGCGAGTTCGTGCGCCTCGACGGGCGCTGGGTCTACGTCGCCGCGCGCACGTAGCGACCCGCGGCACGCGTCGGGGTGAACGGCCCCCCGAGCTGCGCTACGTGGCGGGGGCGGCGTGGGCGAGGAGCCAGGCCACGACCGTCGACGCCTTCTCGGCGTTGACGTGCATGCCGTCCTTCGACCGCCAGGTGTTGCAGCTCGCCGCGCCGGTCGGACACAGGTAGGCGCCGAAGTCGACGACCGCCACGCCCTGCGCCGACGCGGCGGCTCGGGTCACCGACCGCACGCAGTCGGCCCGCTTGTCGCGGTCGTCGGGCATGATCCAGCCGCTGTTCGACCCGGGCCACGCCGGCAGCACGATCACGACCTTCGCCGCCTTCGTCTTCAGGTAGGCGAGGCGACCCTCGAGGTCGGCCTGGTACCAGGTGCGGAACGGAGCGTGGCAGGGGTGGCGCCAGGTGCCGTCGAGCTGGTGGTCGAGCATGGCGTGGTTGCCCGCCATCACCACCGCAACGTCGGCGCGGATGCCGAGCTTCGGTGGGTACAGGCCGGGCCAACCCTGGTCGCACGCCTCGGGCGTGGCGACGATCGCCCCGCTGCGGCCCCGCGCCGGCGGGTTGCCGCGTGCCCCCTCGCACGCCGCGAGGGTCCCGTCGATGAACGTGTACTCGCCCTGGTCGATGCCGGCCTGGCCATCACGGATCGCCCAGTTCGGCACCGAATCGCCGAAGATCACCACCCGCTGGGTGCCCGGCTTGGTCTCGGGCTCGCACGCCGTGGCGCCCACCAGGGCGAGCATCGCGACGAGCGAGAGGAAGATGGCGCGTCGGTTCGTCCCCTGCATGGCCCCCGATTCTCGCAGGCCGACCTCCGCCCGCTCCAACCGCCCTCCGCCCTCCGACGTGGGTGGTGCACCACGTCGCCCCCCGCCTGGTCTGGTGCTGGTGCTGGTGCTGCGGGGCTACGGCGCTGCGGGGCTACGGGGCTGCGGCCACGTCACCCGAGCGAGCCCAGCCAGGTCGCCGCCTCAGCGTGGGACCGCAGGCGCACCCACGCCAGGTGCGCACGGACCGGGTCGGTCATCGCCGCCTCCAGGTAGGCGTTCTTGCGGTCGTACTGGGTCCACACGTAGGTCGGCATCGAGCGCAGCGGGTCGAGCGAGCAGACGTCGCGCAGACGCTCGCGGTTGCCGTTCCACAGCTCCGCTCGCGTGACCGCCCGCCGCAGCGAGCGCCACGTCACCTGGCGCATCGCCTGGGGGCGGGGAAGGTCGAGCCACACGACGGTGTCGGCCCGATCCCAAACCGGCCCCTCGCGCACCACAGCGCGGTAGTTGCCGTCGACCACCCACCCGCCGGCGGTCGTGCGGCGGTCGACCTCGGCGAGGAACTCGTCGGCGGGCAGGTGCTCCCAGTTCGGTCCGTGGTGGTAGATCGCATCGAGCTCGATGCAGGGCACGTCGAGCCGTTCGGCGACCGCCCGCGCCAAGGTCGACTTGCCCGACCCCGACATCCCCACGACCGACACCCGCTGCACGCCCCCATCCTCGCCCGGTCGGCGAGCCCTCGCCCGCTCCCGTGAGCACCTTCCGCGCCCCCACCACGACAACTGCTCACGACCTACCCCGCCCCGCGCCCAGCGCTCGACCCGGTGAGCACCTTCCGCGCCACCAGCGCGTCAACTGCTCACGACCGCCCCGCCCGCGCCCAGCACTCGACCCGGTGAGCACCTTCCGCGCCACCAGCGCGAGAACTGCTCACGACCCAACCGCCCACCCCGGCCACCGCCTTCGCCGGCGCACCGGTGAGCACCTTCCGCGCTCCCAGCGCGAGAACTGCTCACGACCTACCGCCGGGGCGCCCGCCGGGCCGGCGCTCAGGTGTCGGCGCGCTTCTCCCGCTCCATCGCGGCGACGCCTCGGCCCATGCGGGCGAACGAGCGCAGCACGCCGGGGAGGCCCCGCAGGGCGCCGACGACGTCGCGGCCCGTGCGGGTCCGGTACGCGCTGGCGTGGGGGCCGACCCGGGCGGGCATCCACGTCGAGTGGAGCATCAGGTTCGGCGTGAAGCCCGGTGCGGTCGCCCGGGCCAGCGGGCCCTGCTCCACGTGCTGGGCGTCGAACACCTGCAGCTCCTTGTCGCCGTCTTGGTGCACGACCACCACGACGTAGCCGTCGTCGGGGTCCTCGGCGCCGACGCGCGGCACGAACGTGGGGGGCGACGGGAAGGCGCCCGCCTCGTACTGCCACACCTCGGCCACCTTCATGGACTCGAGGTCGAAGCGGGCGAGCGACCCGGGCACCACCTCGTCGGGCAGGTCGGCGGGGGCCACGATGCCGTCGGTCGCGGTGCCGTAGAGCCGCCACCACTCCTCGGGCACGAGGTCGGGGTCGAAGCCGGCGCCGGCGTACCAGAGGTTGCGCTGGTGGGCTCGCGCCGCGGGCGAGTACGTGTCGGTGGTGGGCAGGATGCCGCCCCACGCCCGGTCGACGTCCATGGCCAGCTCGGCGTCGTGCACCTCGCCGGTGGCCAGGTCGATCTCGTAGCGGCCGATCACCGAGGGCTGCACGGCGAGGGCGATGAGGCCCTCGTAGGCCGGGTCGATCGGCGCCTGGTTGCGGTGGTCGATCGTCGTCGGGGTCATCGACAGCAGCAGGTCGCCGAGCGGCACGTGCTGCACCACCACCCGCAGCCGGCCGTCGACCTCGTCGTGGTCGGCGTAGACGTGGCCGGTCGGGATCGGCAGGCGGACCTCGAGGCAGCCGACCGACCCACCGGGGGGCGTGCGGTGGAGCTCGTCCTTGGCGACGATCCACATCGTCGTGTGCTCCTGGTTGCGCTGCTCGCGGGGCGCGCCGGTGAACGTGCCGGGCTCGACCACGAACGGCAGGTCGGTGAACACGAGGTGGTTCGCCGTGGCCTTGATGTCGTGGATCGAGTCGAACGCCGACATGCCCTCCACCCGCCACCGCCGGATCGGCCCGTCGAGGCCCCAGCGGGCGATCCACGTCTCCTTCGGGTCGCCGGGCAGCGCGACCTGCGAGTAGTTCACGAACCAGAGCGCCCGCTCGTCGAGGTCGGGGGCGGGGTGGGCGGCCACGGCGCACAGCGGTTCGAGCACCCCCGGCGCCGCCTGGAGCCACTCGTCGTTGTGGCCCACGAAGGTCACGAACGCCAGGGTCTCGGGGTCGACCTCGACGGGGCGACCGGCGTCGTAGCCGACGAACAGCCGGCCGTCGATGCCCTGCACGTTCGTGTTGGCGAGGTTCGACACGCCGAAGGGCGAGAGCTCCATGAACTCGAGCCGCTTGAACAGCCACGGCAGCCGGCGGCGCAGGCGGGCGACCGGGGTGCGGATCGAGCGATGGCGCACCACGATGCGACCGTCGCGATCGGGGACCAGGTCGACCTTCTGGAGCAGCCCGTGCTCCACCAGCCAGTGGCCGCCGGGACCGCGCTTGTCGGGCCCCACCACGAAGACGGCGCCCTCCACGTCGCTCGGCCAGTGCCCCTCCACCACCCGCAGGCGGAAGTCTCGCTCGCCGTTCCCGGCGAACAGGTTCCTCGTCAACGTCGCCATCGCTGGCCCCCTTCTGGCGTCGCGCCGCGCGCCCCCACGCCCTGCGCTAAACAGTGTTCACCGGCCTAGGGTCCGGGCGCAAGGTGGATGGGGATCCACCTTGGGGGACGACGCAGCAGGGGGCCGCGTGAGGCGCATCGCCGTGGGTTCGATCGTGGTGCTGATGGCCTGCCTCGCGGCGGGCGCGCTCACCTCGTGCAGCGAGCCGCTGCCCGACGACCAGGGCGCGAGCGCGACGTCGGACCCCGAACGCGTCGCCAGCACCGAGGCCTGCGCCGACGACCTCTTCGCCTGCGCGGCGAACACGGTCCTCGCCGACCTCCTCCCCGACGAGCCCACCGAGGCCACGGGCGAGCCGATCGTGCTGGGCATGGTCAACCAGGAGAACACCGCGGCGGGCTCGTACCCCGAGCTGAGCCAGGGCGCCCAGGCCGCCATCGACTTCATCAACGAGCAGCTCGGCGGGGTCGACGGACGGCCGCTCGAGCTCGACGTCTGCAACACCGAGTTCTCCGCCGAGGGCTCCACCAGCTGCGCCCAGCGCTTCGTCGAGGAGGAGGTGCCAGCGGTGCTCGGCGGCATCGACGTGTTCGGCAACGCCATCGACACGCTCGGCGAGAACGGCATCCCCTACGTGGGCGGCATCCCGGTGAGCACCCAGTCGGTCACCGCACCCAACTCGTTCCAGTGGAGCGGCGGCACGTGGGGCGCCACAGTGGCGTTCGCCGAGCACGCGGCCACCGTGGCGAAGGCCAAGCGGGTGTCGATCGTCTACGGCGAGTTCGGCTCGATCACCCACAGCGCCGAGGTGGGCGCCAAGGTGCTCGAGGACCACGGCGTCGAGGCCCAGCTCGTGCCGTACCCGATCCTTGCCACCGACATCAGCTCTGCGCTCAACGCCGCGGCCGCCTCCGACCCCGACGCGATCATGGTCCTGGCGGCCGACGCCGGGTGCAAGGCCGGCTTCGACGGCCTCGACGCCCTCGACCTCGACGCCGTGCGCTACTTCGTCGGTGCCTGCGCCAGCCCGGCGATCATCGAGGAGGTCGGCGCGGCGGAGGCCGACGGCGCCATCTTCAACGTCGAGGGCCCGATCGGCGTCGAGGAGCAGCCCAACGACGACTTCGCCCTCTACGCGGCGGTGGTCGAGCAGTACGGCGACGGGCTCGACCCGGTGGGCGCCGCCACGGTCACGTTCCGGGCCACGATGAACCTCTACCTGGTGCTGCGCCAGCTCGAGGGCGACATCACGCCCGAGTCGATCACCGCCGCCCTGCAGGCGCAGGTGGACGCCCCGAGCTTCGCCGGCCACCCCTACACCTGCGATGGCGAGCAGTTCGACGGGCTGCCGGCCATGTGCTCGCCCCAGCAGATCCTGGGCGAGATGACCGACGGCAACCTGGCCCAGATCGGCGACTGGATCGACGTCGGGTCGATCTACCAGGCCTGAGCGTCGGCGGTCGATGAGCACCTACCTCGGCTACCTGCTCGCCGGGCTCGGCAGCGGCGCGGTCATCGCCTCGCTGGCGCTGGGCCTGGTGCTGTCGCACCGGACGTCGGGCGTCGTGAACTTCGCCCACGCGGCGATGGGCATGTACGTGGCCTTCGCCTACTTCGAGTTCCGCGAGACCGGCGAGCTGGTGCTGCCCTTCCTGGGGCTGCCGGCGCGGATCTACCTGCTGCCCCGTCCGACGCAGACGACCGCGCTGATCGTCGCCGTGCTGCTCGCGGCCACGCTGGGCCTGCTGGTCTACCTGCTGGTCTTCCGCCCGCTGCGCCAGGCGGCGCCCCTCGCCCGGGTCGTCGCGTCGCTCGGCCTGCTGCTGTACCTGCAGGAGATCGTGCGGCTCCGGTTCCCGGTCAGCGGCGCGGTGGCCACCCGCCACCGGCCGGTCCTCGCCGACGACCCGATCGACCTCCTCGGCACGACGGTCACGCAGAACCGGCTCCTGCTGCTGCTGCTCGCCGTGGTCGCCGCCGCCGTCCTCGGTGCGGTGTTCCGGTTCACCCGGTTCGGCCTGGCCACCCGGGCCGCCGCCGGCAACGAGAAGGGCGCGCTGCTGCTCGGCATCTCGCCCGACCGGCTGGGCGCGGTGAGCTGGGCGGTCGCCTCGGTCATCGCCGGCATCGCCGTGATCCTGATCGAGCCGATCGCCGGCATCAGCGCCACCACCACGCCGCTGCTCGTGATCCCAGCGCTGGCCGCCGCGCTGCTGGGCGGGCTCGAGTCGTTCGCCATCACCACCGCCGCCGGCGTCGCGATCGGCATGGTGCAGTCGCTCATCCTCGGCTGGGCCGTGCGCCCCGACACCACGTGGCTCCCCGACTGGCTGCCCACCACGGGCATCCAGCAGTTCGTGCCCGTGCTCGTGATCATCGCCGTGCTCGTCTGGCGCGGCGACGCCCTCCCCGACCGCGCCGCCGTCAGCGGCCGCCGCCTCCCTCCCGCGCCCGAGCCGCGCAACGTGCTGGCGTGGACCGTCGTGCTCGTGGGCGGCGCGGCGACGATGCTGGCCACGGCGGGCACCGAGCTGCGCCACGCCCTGATCATCTCGCTCGCGTTCAGCCTCCTCACGCTCTCGGTGGTGGTGGTCACCGGCTTCAGCGGCCAGATCTCGCTGGCGCAGCTCGCCTTCGCCGGGGTGGCCGGGTTCGCGTCGATCCGCCTCACCGAGCACCAGGTGCCGTTCCCGGTCGCGCTCGTGCTCGCCGCCACGCTGGCCACGCTGATCGGCGTGATCGTCGGCTACCCGGCCACCCGCGTGCGCGGCATGAGCCTTGCCATCGCCACCCTGGCCATGGCCGTGGCGATCGAGGAGCTGGTGCTGGCCAGCCCGCCGTTCTCGGGCGGCCACGCCGGCGCCGCCGCCCCGCGCCCGTTCCTGCTCGGGCTCGACGTCGGCGTGGGCGCCACGGGCAGCGACAACTTCCGTCCGGCGTTCGGCTACGTGTGCCTCGGGGTGCTCACCCTGGCGGCGCTGGGCGTGGTGAACCTGCGGCGCAACCGGACCGGTCTCCGGTGGCTGGCGGTGCGGGCGAACGAGCGCGCCGCGGCCGCGGCGGGCATCGACGTGACCCGGGCCAAGCTCGGCGCCTTCGCCGTGTCGTCGTTCCTCGCCGGGCTGTGCGGGGTGCTGATGGCCTTCTCGGTCACGACCCTCTCACCCACCTCGTTCCTGGTGATCGGGGCGCTCGTGGCCGTCGCCCTCACCTACCTGGCCGGCGTGTCGAGCGTCGGCGGGGCGCTGCTCGCCGGGGCACTCGCCCAGGCCGGGATCGTCACCACGCTCCTGTCGTCGAAGGGCGGCGGCGACGCCGACACCTATGTCTTCGCCATCAGCGGCATCGCCCTGATCCTCACGGCGATCTTCGCCCCCGAGGGGATCACCGGGCTCGTCCGGGACCGGGTGGCCTCGCTCCGCCACGCCGCCCACCGCGCCGGCGACCAGTCCCCCACCAGTGCGGTGGCGCGCGTCGAGGGCGGGCCGGCGTGAGCGCGCTGCTGGAGGTCGGCGGCCTCACCGTCAAGCACGGGGGCCTCATCGCCCTCGACGACGTGAGCCTCACCGTCGCCGAGGGCCAGGTCGTCGGGCTGATCGGCCCGAACGGCGCCGGGAAGACGACGTTCATCGACGCGCTCACCGGCTTCACCGCCCCGGCCCGGGGGCACGTGCACTTCGAGGGCCGCGACCTGACCGATGCCCCGCCCCACGAGCGCTCGCTGGCGGGGCTCGTGCGCACGTTCCAGTCGCTGGAGCTGTTCGACGACCTGAGCGTCCGCGACAACCTCCTCGTCGCCGCCCACCCGCCCACGCTCTGGTCGACGATCACCGACCTGTTCTGGCCCAAGAGCCACGACAGCGCCGAGACCCACGGCATCCTCGAACTGCTCGACCTGCTGCCGATCGCCGACCGCCTGCCCACCGAGCTGTCGAACGGCGAGCGCCACGTCGTCGCTCTCGGTCGCGCCCTCGTCTCGTCGCCGAAGCTGCTGCTGCTCGACGAGCCGGCGGCGGGCCTCGACCCGAGCGAGACGGCCGAGCTCACCGAGCGCCTGCGCCGCCTGCCCGAGATCGGGACGAGCGTGCTCGTCGTCGACCACGACATGTCGCTGATCCTGGGGGTGTGCGACGAGGTCCACGTCCTCGACTTCGGTCGCCTCGTCGCCTCCGGTCCGCCCGAGGCGATCCGCACCGACCCGACGGTGATCGCCGCGTACCTGGGGCGCTCGGCGTGACCGGCCTCGACGCGACGCTCGCCGAGGCCGCCGAGGCCACCGACGCCAACCTGCTCCTGCGGCTCGACGACCTCACCGCGGGCTACGACGGCGTGGCGGTGGTGCACGGGGTGGACCTCGAGGTGCGCGCCGGGGAGGTGGTCGCGCTGCTCGGCGCCAACGGGGCCGGGAAGACGACGACGCTGCTCGCCATCTCGGGCCTGGTGCCCCGCATGGGCGGGTCGATCGAGGTGCTCGGCCAGGCGGTGCACGAGCGACGCCGGCGCTCGGTCGCCGACGTGTGGCGCCTGGCCCGCAGCGGCGTGGCCCACGTGCCCGAGGACCGCGGCCTCTTCTTCGACCTGACCGCCGCCGAGAACCTGCGCCTGGGGCGGCCGAAGGGCGGCGATGCCGTCCCCGAGGCGCAGCTGCTCGAGTGGTTCCCGGCGCTGACCCGGGTGATGGACCGCAAGGCCGGGCTCCTCTCGGGTGGCGAGCAGCAGATGCTCGCCCTCGCCCGGGCGGTGGTGGGCCGGCCCACGCTGCTGCTGGTCGACGAGATGAGCCTCGGCCTGGCCCCGATCATCGTGGAGCAGCTGCTGCCGGTGCTGCGGGCGATCGCCGACGAGACCGGTGCGGGTATCCTGCTCGTCGAGCAGCACGTCCCGCTCGTGCTCGCCATCGCCGACCGCGCCGCGCTCCTCCGCCAGGGCCGGGTGACCTTCAGCGGCACCGCCGACGAGCTGGCCGCCCGACCGGACCTGGTCGAAGCCGGCTACCTCGGCGCCTGATCACCTCGTCGCCCGAGCGCCCGAGCGCGCCGGCGCAGTCCCGGGCGCCGACCGTTCTTCGCCCGGATCGCGCGCCCACGGCGCACCATCGGGGCGAAGAACCACCCCCACCCCAACGTCGCCCGGATCGCGCGCCCACGGCGCACCATCGGGGCGAAGAACCACCCCCACCCCAACGTCGCCACGATCGCGCGCCCACAGCGCACCATCGGGGCGAAGAACCGGCAAGCGTCGAGCCCGCCAGCGCCGGGCCGGTCGGTCAGCCGCCGGGCGGGGCGGCGTCGGCGAGGTCGTCGGCCACCCGGCGGGCCTCGCGCTGGAGGTCGTCGGGGAGCTCGCCGATCCGGTCCAGCTCGTCGGCGAAGCGCACCCGCTCCCGGCCGTCGCCCCTGGTGCTCACCGCTCGGGGCATCCACGCCGAGTGCAGCACGAACGGGAGCCGCATCCCCGGGGCCGCAGCGGTGGCGATCGGGCCGGCCCCGACGGCGGCCGCATCGAACACCTCGACCCGGAAGCCGGCGTCGTTGAGGACCGGCACGACGACCCAGCCGTCGTGGCCACCGGGGTCCGAGCCGGCGTAGCGGCTGGCCGCCGGATCGACGCCCGGGTCCCTCGGCACGAAGATCGGCGAGGTGGGCAGGTCGTCGACGCCCAGCTCCCAGTCGGCCACCACGTCGAGGTCGGGCATCGAGCTGGTGACCACCCGGGGGGCGATCTCCTCGCCCGGCAGCAGCGATCGGTCGACGCGGTCGCCGTAGAGGGCGAGCATCTCCTGGGTGATCGCCTCGGGCCGGTAGCCGAGGTGGACCGTGTGGTGGAGCGTGGGCCGCGCCCGGCCCTCGGTGCTCCAGTCGATGGCGTTGAGCTGGCGGCTCCAGAGCCGCTCGGGGTCGCGCTGCTCGGCCCGATGGCGGATGGCGCCGGTGGCCGGGTCGACGACGAGGTAGGTCGTCCGATCGGGCGCCATCGGGAAGCCGTACAGCCCGGCGAGGGCGGGATCGCACGGGCGCCCGAGCGCATCGAGGTCGCCGGGCCCCTGCACCATCGACAGCTCGGCCGCCTCGGTGTGCTCGAAGAGGATCCCGATCCCGTCGGCGTCGTCGTAGGTCGCGTAGTAGTGGTTCACCTCCGGCGCCAGCTCGAAGGTGGTGCAGCGCACCGGCTGCCCGGGCGGGGTCGCCTCGAGGTCGGCCTTGCGGATGAGGTGCACCGGCTCGCTCGCGTTGGCCGGCTCGGTGCGCGCCCCGCCGCTCAGCACCTGCGGCTCGACCTTGTACGCGCAGTCCGCCACGATCAGCCAGTCGCGGGTCTGGGTGATGGTGTGGACCGACTGGGGGATCGCGGCCCCCTCGATCGGCCACCGCTGCAGCCGCCCCTCGCCGTCCCAGCGCACGACGTGGAGCTCGCCCCAGTGGGTGTTCACCGTCCAGAGCACGTCTCGGTCGGGGTCGATCACCGGGTGCGCCGTCGTCATCACCATCGGCAGCAGCGGCTGGGGCGAGACCTCGAAGTCGAGCCACTCGCCCCGGTGCCCCACCTCGCCGAGGAACGTGAGGGTCAGCGGGTCGACCTCCACCGGACGGCCGGCGTCCCACGTGGCGAACAGTCGGTCGCCCCAGGGCAGCGGGGCCGTGTTGGCCGCGTTGACGTGGCCGAAGGGCGAGCGGACGCCGATCATCGTCGCCTCGAAGACGTCCGGGCGCGCCGCCCGCAGCCGGGCCGAGGGCGTGTCGAGCATCCGCTGGCGCCAGGCGAGGGCGTCGGCCGGGGCCCCGTGGGCGCCCATCGCCAGCGACAGGCGGCTGACCATGCCCTCGCCGAAGAAGGGGTGCGGGCCGCCGAACGTGGAGGGGTGGGGCGAGCTGAGGACGAGCTCGCCGCCCAGCCCCGCCGGCCACGTGCCGCTCGTGACCCGCAGGTCGTGGTCGACCGGCTCGCTCGCATCGAACAGGCAGCGCGGAAGCGGCATGGCTGAACACCGTAAACGACGCTCGGCCCTCGCTCGCCCGGCCCGGCACCCGCCCCCGAGGCCCCGCCGATCCTTCGCTCGATCGCGCGCCACCAGCGCGAGATCCGCGCCGAGAACGCCACCGTTCCGCCCGCACCCCGTTCTCCACCCCGATCACGCGCCACCAGCGCGAGATCCGCGCCGAGAACACCACCACCCCGCCGCCCGCCGATCGGCGGCTGCCACCGCCCCGCCCCGCTCATCCGGGCAACTCGCTGGGGACGGCGACGCTCGGCGGGCACACTGGGGCGATGGGTGCGAACGAGGCGTGCGGGCGGTGAAGGTCCACCGGGTGGTGGTGCGAGGGCAGTTCGCCGACCTCGACGACGACCAGCGGGTCGCGCTGCTCGCCGAGCTCGACGATCACGACATCTTCAAGGCGGCCTACACCGAGTGGGGCTCGTTCACCTACGACCGGAACCTGGTGTCGTTCAGCTTCCGCTACGAGGTGCGCACCGCCGACGACGCCGACCCGGCCGACGACCCCGTCGAGCTCGGCCTGGCCCGCACCCGCGCCCACCTCGACGGCTGGGGCCTCGCCCACAAGCACCTCCGGGGCACGGCCACGGACATGTCGACGGTCTGGAGCGGGTAGCCCCCACCCGTGGATCGACCGACGCGCATCGAGCCCGGGCCCGGCCAGGAGTCGGTCTGGGACTACCCCCGACCCCCGCGGATCGAGGCCACCGACGCCCTCGTGCGGGTGGTGCACGCCGACCACCTCGTGGCCGAGACCCGCGCCGCGCTCCGGGTGCTCGAGACCTCCCAGCCGCCGGGCTACTACCTGCCGATCGCGGATGTCGACACGTCCGTCCTCGCCGCCAGCGCCACCCACACCTGGTGCGAGTGGAAGGGCGGCGCCAGCTACGTCGACCTGGTGGTGCCCGGGGCGCCGCGCGTGGCCGATGCCGCCTGGCGCTACCTCGAGCCGTCGCCCGGGTTCGCCGCCATCGCCGACCACCTGGCCTTCTACCCCCAGCGGGTCGACGCCTGCTTCGTCGACGACGAGCAGGTGCAGGCCAACGAGGGCGACTTCTACGGCGGGTGGATCACCTCGAAGGTGGTCGGCCCGTTCAAGGGCGGGCCCGGCACCTGGGGCTGGTGAGGATCAGACCGACGAGCCGGCCAGCCAGCCGATGATGTCGGGCACGGCGGCGGGGTCCTGCACGGCGAAGAGGTGGCCGCCCTCGTAGGTGCGCACCTCGGCGTCGGGCACCTGCGAGGCGATGGCCTCGCCGTTGGCCACCGGGGCCATGCCGTCGTAGGCGCCGCAGGCGACGAGCGTCGGGCAGGCGATCGCCGGCAGCCGGTCGAAGGCGTCGTGGTGGCGCCGAGCCTCGAGCTGGAGCGCCTCGCCCCGGATGACGTCGTAGCCCTTGCCCTCCATCCGCTTCGCGGCGAGGTCGACCAGCACGCGGTCGCGCCGGTGCTCCGCGAGCCACTCGGGCGTGAACCGGGTGTCGACGACGTGCGGCGGGGGCGGGCCCTCGTGGAGGGGGTACGACGAGCCCCCGGCGCCGCCGGCCGAGGTGCACAGGAGGGCGAGGCGGTCGATGCGGTGGGGCGCGGTGACGGCGACCTCCTGGGCGACCATCCCGCCGAAGCTGACGCCCACGAGCCGAAACCGGTCCCAGCCGGCGAGGTCGGCGAGGCCCAGCACGTCGGCCGCGCAATCGGCCATCGTGAAGGGGCCGTCGGGGACCTGCGAGGCCCCGGTGGCGCGGTGGTCGAGGGTGAGGACGTCGAAGGCATCCTCGAAGGGCCGGCGCAGGAACGAGTTCTGGGCCATCGTCGAGCCCGACCCGTGGAGGAACAGCAGCCGCTCGCCCTCCCCGTCGCGCTCCCACGCGAGGTCGATGCCGTTCACGAGCGCCCGGGGCATCGGGCCATCTTTGTCGCTCGCAGCGACGTCGGCCCCGAACCTGGCGATGCCCACGTTCCGTGCCAGCTATCGGTCCTCGAGCGTCGAGCGCCTCAGCGGTGGAGGCGATGGAGGCGGCGAGTCGCGCCAGGCCAGGGCGATTCCGCCGCCCTCGGGAAGCGCAGCCCCAGAACTCGTGCTCGAAGCCGAGCTCCTGCTCGATCACGAACGTGGCGAGGTCGTGGGGGAGATCGGCGCCAAGCCACCATGCTCGGCCCTGGCACCCGGGTTCGGGGCGGCCGGATCGCCGCGCAGGCGCACGCCCGTCCGAGTTCCCGGCACCATCGGCCCACGCTCGATAGCGGCAGCGGCCGAGCCCGATGTTGCTCACCGGCGCTGCAGGACTACTTGGCTGCTCGCTTCGACATCGGCGATCCGAGATCGAGCAAGGCTTCATCCACCAGCCGCCCCCGCTGGACGAGACGGTAGGCCCCAGAGGCAACGAGGTGGGCGAGCACGCTGCTCTCGCGCGCGGCCAGATCATCGGAGACCTCGAACGGGCCATAGGCCAACCCGATGGAGGCAACCCGTTGCTCTCCACGAACGATCGCCGTCGCACCGATGCCCGACGAGATCGCACGCAGCGTGCAGTCCCCGTCAGACACCTCCACCACACGGAAGCTCGGCCGCCGGAACCTCACCGAGGCTCCGACATCCGAGCCGGAGCGAAGCCGCCGCCGGGGCCACGCGAGGTAGCCCCCCTCCGACGCGATCGGCTCGCCCAGCAGGGAGCCACGCATCTCGTAGGTGATCCATGGCTCGGGACCCCGCACCCGGCCCGAGTCCGCGTAGTGGACCAGAAGTCGGTCCGCCCCAGACCCGATCTCCTCGCTCCATCGGTGCGAGCCACGACGACCGCGCGGGACGTGTCGGTCGACGACCCGTCTCGTCACCAGCACGTGAGCGACCCACGTTGGTTGCGCCGGAGGTTCGGTCGGTGCGCGTGCGATCCGATCGGCATCGCACCACTGACCCTCATCCGGGCCATCGAAGGGTTCACACTCGCTCCGCCTCTCTCACCTCGCGAGCGCGTGAGCGTAGCGATGGCCTCGACGGGACGTCTCGGCCCCGAACCTGGCACGGAACGTGGACGCCGGTGACCATCTCTCTTCTCGGGACCTGGGTGACAGTTGATGTCGCGGGGCCTGGGTGACACCTGATGGG
>JAGQSL010000182.1 GCA_020439525.1 Acidimicrobiales bacterium
GAGGGTCCGTCCGCGATCCCCGCCGCCCTCCATAGCCTGGTGATCGGGAAGGCCCTCGATCGCATCGCCGATCACTCGGCCATCATCGGCAGTCGGCTGCGCTACCTGCTCACCGGCGATCCCGGGCACCTCGCCGCCGAGATCCGCTAGGGGAGAAGGGGACCGTGACCGTGGACAACGTGAGGAAGAGCTTCCAGCAGACGCTGGACGAGATCCGCCTCGACATGGTCCAGATCGCCGCGCTGGTGACCGAGGGGATCCCGCGGGCCACCGAGGTGCTGCTGGCCGGCGACCTCACCGAGGCGCAGAAGATCATCGAGGGCGACGACCCGCTCGACGCGCTCGCCGTCGAGCTCGAGGAGCGGTGCTACCAGCAGCTCGCCCTGCAGCAGCCGATGGCCGGCGACCTTCGCCACATCGTCACCGCCATCCGGATGGTGTCGGAGATCGAGCGGTCGGGCGACCTGGTGGTCAACATCGCCAAGGGCTCTCGGCGCATCTTCGGCACCGAGCTGCCCGCTCGGCTCCGCGGCCTGATCGACCAGATGGGCGAGGAGGCCACCCGGCTGTTCCGCCTGGCCATCGACGCCTACATGGACGAGGACGCCGCCATGGCGGCGGCCCTCGACGACCTCGACGATCGCCTCGACGCCATCCACCGCGACTACGTGCAGGAGATCTTCCTCGTGCACAACGCGGGGGAGCTCCAGGTGCAGGGCGCCGTGCAGCTGGCCCTCATCGGGCGCTACTACGAGCGCATCGGCGACCACGCCGTCAACATCGGCGAGCGGGTGCGCTACATGGTCACCGGCTGGCTGCCCGAGCACACCGGCGCCGCCCGGGCCGCGGCGGCGGCCACCAAGCCGCCGTCCGACGAGGGCTGAGCCGTGCGCGCCCTGGTCACGAACGACGACGGCATCGACGCACCGGGGATCGAGGCCCTGGCCCGGGCCGTGCACGAGGCGGGCCACGAGGCGATCGTGGTGGCGCCCCTGGGGGAGCGCAGCGGCGCCGGCGCGGCCATCGGCACCCTCTCGCAGGCCACCGAGCTCCGCCTCGAGCGGCGCACCCTCCCGGGGCTCGACGATGTGGAGGCGGTGGGGCTCGATGCCCCGCCCGCCCTGTGCGTGATCACCGCCCGGCTCGGGGCCTTCGGCGATCTGCCCGAGGTCGTGGTCTCGGGCATCAACCCGGGCCTCAACACCGGGCGGGCCATCCTCCACTCGGGCACGGTGGGCGCCGCGCTCACCGCTGCGAACCACGGCATCTCGGGCCTGGCGGTGAGCATCGCGGGCGAGCGCCCCACCCACTGGGCCACCGCCGCCGAGCTGGCGGTGCACGCCCTCGACTGGCTGGCGGCGGCGCCGCTGCGCACCGTCCTCAACCTCAACGTGCCCGACCTGCCGATCGACGAGGTGCGCGGCGTGTGCTGGGCCACGCCCGCCGCCCTCGGCGAGTGGCACGCCGTGGTGGCCGAATCCGGCCCGAGCGTGCTGCGGCTCGGCCTGCGGCGCACCGAGGTCGAGCTCCCACCCGACTCCGACACGGCCCTCGTGGCCGCGGGCTTCGCCGCGGTGACCCTCCTGCAGCCGCCGGCGCCGGGCCAGTGGGCACCGGTGGCCGACCACCTCGAGCAGCACCTCGAGGCGCGGCGTCCCGCCGCCGACGTCCCGCCCCCGCCGGCGGCGCCCCTGCCCGGCGAGGCGACCGCGTGATCCTGCGGCCGAGCGCCCTGCGCCGGCGCCTCGACGCCCTGCGCTCGCGCTTCGACCGGCGGGGGGGCGCGGCGTCGACCACCGTCGACGAGGCGGTCGATCGCCTCGAGGGCGCGGTCGACCGCCACTTCGCCAAGCAGGCCGCCACCCGGGTCACCGCCGACCGGCTGGTGAGCGCGCTCGACGGGATCCCGCAGGGGATCGTGCTCGCCGACGCCCTGGGCAAGGTGGTCTTCCGCAACCGGGTGGCCGCCACCTACCTCGCCGCCCGCCACGGCGAGGCCTTGGTGGGGTCGCTGATCGACGAGCTCATCGCCGCTGCGGTGGCGGGCGAGTCGACCTCGCGCACGATCGAGCTCTTCGGGCCCCCGAAGCGCTCCCTCCAGCTGCGCGCCGTGCCGCTCGACGGCGATGGCGATGGCGAGGGCGGCGCGTTCCTGGTGGTGGAGGACATCTCCGAGCGCCAGCGCCTCGAGGCGGTGCGCCGCGACTTCGTGGCGAACATCAGCCACGAGCTCAAGACCCCGGTCGGGGCCCTGGGCCTGCTCGCCGAGACGCTCGTGGGCGAAGACGACCCGGCCACGGTGCACCGCCTCGCCGAGCGCATGCAGCGCGAGGCCTTCCGGGTGGCCCGCACGATCGACGACCTGCTCCAGCTGAGCCAGATCGAGGCGAGCGAGCTGCCCGAGGCCGAGGTGGTCCCCGTCCACCTCATCGTGGCCGAGGCGGTCGATCGCACCCGGCCCGCCGCCGAGCTTCGCGACGTCCGCTTCCTGGTGGCGACGATCGCCCCGCGCCTCGCCGTGGTGGGCGACCGGCGCCAGCTGGTGTCGGCCGTGTCCAACCTGTGCGACAACGCGGCCAAGTACTCCGATCCCGGCTCCGAGGTCCGCATCGAGGCGCGGGCCGAGGGGGCCACGGTCGACGTCGATGTCGTCGACCAGGGCATCGGGATCCCGGCGCGCGACCTCGAACGGGTCTTCGAGCGGTTCTACCGGGTCGACCGGGCCCGCAGCCGCGACACGGGCGGCACCGGGCTCGGCCTGGCCATCGTGCGCCACGTCGCCCAGAACCACGAGGGCGAGGTGCGGGTCTCGTCGCGCGAGGGCGAGGGCTCGACCTTCACGCTGCGCCTGCCCCTGGCCCCCGGCCCCGTCGCCGTGCCCGACCTCGTGGAGCCCGCCGCCCTCGAGCCCGACCCCCTCCCCGACGGTGGCGAGCTCGTCGCCACCCCACCCCGCCCGGAGACCTCCGATGCCTGACCCGGCCACCACCGTCCTCGTCGTCGAGGACGAGGACAGCTTCATCGACGCACTCACCGTCGGGCTCGCCCGCGAGGGCTTCCGGGTGCAGATCGCCCGCGACGGCGCTCAGGCCCTCGACCTCTTCGACGCCGTGGACCCCGACCTCGTGCTGCTCGACGTCATGTTGCCGAAGGTCTCGGGCATCGACGTGTGCCGCGAGCTCCGTCGCCGCTCCAAGGTCCCGATCATCATGGTGACCGCGAAGGGCTCGGAGATCGACACGGTCGTGGGCCTCGAGGTCGGCGCCGACGACTACGTGTCGAAGCCCTACCGGCTCCGCGAGCTGGTGGCGCGGATGCGGGCCGTGCTGCGCCGCGCACCGGGCGAGCCGCTGCCCACGGGCGATCCCGCGGATGTGCTCGAGGTGGGCGACGTCGCCCTCGACCGCGCCCGCCACGAGGTGCTGATCCGTGGCGAGCAGGTGTCGCTGCCGCTCAAGGAGTTCGAGCTGCTCACCATCCTGCTGGAGAACGCCGGGCGGGTGCTCAGCCGCGACGTGCTGATCGACCGGGTGTGGGGCCACGACTACGTGGGCGACACCAAGACCCTCGACGTCCACGTCAAGCGGCTCCGGGGCAAGGTCGAGCCCGACCCGTCGAGCCCGTCGCGGATCGTGACGATCCGGGGCCTGGGCTACAAGTTCGAGGTGCCCCGCGCCGCGCGAGCCTGAGGGCCGAGCTTCGTCGCCATCGCGGCTCCCTACCATGGGTCCGGTGAGCAGCACGACGGCGCCGAGGTCCGGGTCCAACCCCGCCACCCCCGACGGCGTCCGGGCGTTCGTGGTCACCCCGTTCCACCGCCTCGCCCGCACCCACGCGTCGTCGGCGATGGCCGATGCCATGGTCGCCGCCGCCCTGGCCGACTCGCTGTTCTTCTCGCTGCCGGCCGACAGCGCCCGCGCCCCGGTTGTCCGCTACCTGCTGATCACGATGCTGCCGTTCGCGGTGATCGCCCCGCTCGTGGGGCCGCTGATCGATCGGCTCAAGGGCGGTCACCGCTTCGTGCTCGTCGGCTCCGCCGCTGCTCGCGCCCTGCTCTGCTACCTCATGATCGGCCAGATCCGGGCGGGCGGTGCGCCGTTCTTCCTGCTCGCCCTGTGCGTCCTGGTGGCCCAACGGGCGTACCAGGTGGCGCGCAGCGCGCTCGTGCCCACGGTGGTCACCTCCGACGACGAGCTGGTGGAGGCCAACTCCAAGCTGGCCATCATCTCGGGCATCAGCGCCTTCGTCGGCATCGTGCCCGCCGGCATCTTGCTCAAGGTGTGGGGGGCCGGCTGGGCGCTGGGCCTGGCCATGATCACCTACGGCGTGACCGTCGGGCTGGGGCTGCGGATCCCGGCGGCGCGGGTGGCCACGTCGAAGGCCGACGAGACCGAGCGCCACGAGCTGCGTGGCGCCGGCATCGTGCTGGCCGGATCGGCGATGGGCCTGCTGCGCATGTGCGTCGGCTTCCTCACGCTGCTGATCGCCTTCGACTTCCGGGGCGGCGATCGACGCCCGTGGGAGTTCGCCGTCGTGGGCGGCGTGAGCGTGCTCGGCCAGCTGCTGGGCGCGGCCATCGCGCCCCGGCTGAAGTCCGTGACCACCGAGGAGAACATCCTCACCGGAGCGCTCGGCCTGGTGGTCGTCGGCGCGTTCCTGTCGCTGCTCCTGGGCGAGGTGCTGGGCGCCTCGATCCTCGGCGCGGGCGTGGGCTTCGCCGCCGGCGCCGGCAAGCTCGCATTCGACTCGATCCTCCAGCGCGACGCGCCCGATGCCAACCGCGGGCGCTCGTTCGCCCGGTTCGAGACCCGCTTCCAGGTCACCTACGTCATCGGCGCGTTCATCCCCGTGGCGGTCCACATGGGGGCGCGGGTGGGTTTCGCCATCGTGTTCGCCCTCGCCCTGTTCGCCACGGCGTCGTACGTGGTCGGGCGCCTCGCCTGGGCCCACCGGACCGGGGCCCGCCAGACCGCAGCCACGGCCGCAGCGGTCGAGATCGAGACCCGCTTCGCCGAGGTCTCCACCGAGGTGCGCGGCCGCCTCGCCACCGCGCCGCGGACCCTCATCAGCCGCCTGCGCCACGCCGAGGGCGAGGGCGGGGCCACCGAGGTGGTCGACGACGACGGCGACCGGCACCGCCCGCCGCCACCGCCCGACGCCACCCGACCGGGCCCGCCGCCGCCTGCTGGCGCCGTCGGGCCCGACGACCCCACCCGCCACGAGTTCCCGTGGGAGGCCCCCACCGAGCCCGTCGAGTCGCCCGACGCCTACCTCGACGACGTGGACCCGACCGTGGCCAACCCCTATCCCTGGACGCCCGACGACCCGACGCGGGCCGAGGAGCCGCGGCCTCAGGCCTGAGCGTCGCCGTCGACGGGCAGGTCGATGCGCGCCAGCCAGAGGCCCGGGGCGTCGACCTCGTTCGGGGTGGGCAGCACCTCGGGGCCCGACCAGAGGCGGGCCAGGCCCTCGGCACCGGCCCGCTCGACCACGCCCGCCACGAAGGCGCTGCCCCGGTCGAAGCGGTCCTGGGTGAGCTCGAGGCCGAGCAGGCGCTCGACGAAGCGGTCCTGCGCCGACGCCTCGACCCGCCGCCGGCGCACCGCCTCGGTGATCTGCCCGTAGGAGCCGACGAGGCCGTGGCCCAGCTGGTCCATGGTGTGGTCGACGTAGCCCACCACGACGGCCACCAGCGCCTCGAGCTGGGGGAGCAGCTCCTGCTGGCGGGCCGAGCGGACCGCGCCGAGCAGCACCTCGGGGTCGCCGAGCAGCTCCTGGAAGCGCGCCATCGGGTCGCCGCCGGTGGGGTCGACCTCGAGCTCGCCGAGCTTGCTCCCGAGCGCATCGGGATCGGACTCGAACGAGGACGCGTAGTCGGCGAGCAGCTGCTCGAGGCGGGCGCGCACGTGGGGGAGCCCGAGCACGGCGTGGTGGGCGACCTGGTGGAGGCACACCCACAGCCGCAGCTCGTCGCCGTCCATGCTCCAGTCGCTGGCGAAGGCCTCGACGTTGGCCGCCACCACCAGTAGGTCGTCGGACGCGGGGCGGGGGATCGGCAGGTCGAACGCGCCGAAGTCGCGGGTGGCGAGGTGGCCCACCAGCGAGCCGGCCGTCATGCCGAGCAGCATCGGGCTGAGCAGCCCCATGATCTGGCCCAGCCACGCCTCGGTGGGATCCTCGGCGTCGGCCAGCTCGACGGCCTCGGGGGCCTCCGTCGGCGGGTGCAGCGAACCGGCGAGGCGCTCGACCAGCGGGCGGTAGGCGTCGAGCGTGGCCAGGGCGTACTGGCTGCGCGTGACGGGGTTGATGGTGAGCGAGCGACCGGTGGTCGAGGTGCTGAGCCCGGTGGCCTGCGACACGTGGAGGTCGGCCACCCGCGCCAGCTGCTCGTAGCGCACCCGCTCGAGCGGATCGACGTTCGGTTCGCTCGTGCCGTCGGTGGCGATGGAGAGGGCCAGCTGGCGCGCCCCGTCCCACTGCACCGGGCCCTGCGACCCCAGCATCTTGAGGAGGTCGCCGAAGAACGGCATCCCGTCGAAGGGGTTCGGGCCCGAGCTCATGGCGCCATGGTACGGCCCGATGTGGCGTTCCCGTCCGGCGGGCGGCATGCTCGGACGATGGTTCGCGTGGTGGTCACCGGTTCGGCGGGAGCACTGGGGCGCCACGTCGTGGCTCTGCTATCGGCTCGCCCCGAGGTCGACGAGGTGGTGGGCCTCGACCTGCGCGCCGCTCCCGCCACCCGCCCCTTCGACCTCCTCGCCGGCGACCTGCGGGCGGCGGTCGAGGGCGCCAGCGCCATCGTGCACCTCGCGTCGGCGTTCGGCCCGGCGACCACCGGCCCCGAGATCGAGGAGGCGGCCGACGTCGAGATGGCTCGGCGCGTGCTGGCCGCCGCCGACGCCCAGGGCATCGACCGCCTCGTGCTGCTCTCGTCGGCCACGGTCTACGGCCCGTGGCCGAACAACCCGGTGCCGCTCACCGAGGAGGCGCCGCTGCGCCCCCATCCCGACCTCGCGCCCGCGGTGCAGCTGGCCGAGGTGGAGCGCCTCGCGGCCGAGTGGCGCGCCGAGCACCCGACGGCGACGGTGGCCCGGCTCCGCCCGGCGCCGGTGGTCGACGACGGCCGGGGCGGCTGGCTGGCGCGCGCCCTCGACGCCGCCGACGACGTCCCCGCGGCCGAGGACACGGCCGTGCAGTACCTCCACGTGGCCGACCTGGCCGCCGCCGTCGTCGCCGCGTGGTCGGCCGGCTTCGACGGCCCGCTCAACGTGGCTCCCGACGGGTGGCTGACGCCCACCCAGCGCCGAGCGCTCGACCCGGTGCCCCGCGTGCGGCTGCCCGGGGCGCTGGCGGTCAAGGTGGCGTCGTGGCGGTGGCGGCTCGGGCTGGCCCCGGCGCCGCCCGGGATCCTCCCCTACGCCCGCCACCCGTGGGTCGT
>JAGQSL010000183.1:0-1290 GCA_020439525.1 Acidimicrobiales bacterium
ACACCATGGTCGACGTGGTGGCCCGGACGGCCGAGGAGGTCTTCATCCCCCTCACCGTCGGCGGCGGGATCCGCACCGTCGACGACGCCCGCAAGATGCTGCGCGCCGGCGCCGACAAGGTCAGCCTCAACACCGCCGCCATCGACCGGCCCGAGGTCATCTCCGAGGTGGCCGAGGAGTTCGGCAGCCAGTGCGCGGTCGTGGCCATCGATGCCCGCCGCCGCCAGGGCGACGATCCCACCAAGGGCTGGGGCGTGTTCACCCACGGCGGGCGCAACGCCACGTCGTTGGACGCCATCGAGTGGGCGGTCGAGGCGGTGCGCCGCGGTGCCGGCGAGATCCTGCTCACCTCGATGGACCGCGACGGCACGCGCGACGGCTTCGACGTGGAGCTCACCCGAGCGGTCAGCGACGCCGTCAACGTTCCGGTCATCGCCAGCGGCGGCGTCGGCACGCTCGACCACCTAGCCGAGGGCGTGACGGTGGGCGGGGCCGACGCCGTGCTCGCGGCGTCGATCTTCCACTTCGGCGAGCACACCGTGGCCGAGGCCAAGGCCGTGATGGCCACCGCCGGCATCGCGGTGCGGCCGGTACCGTCGGTGCCGTGAGCGACGAGCCCGACACCGAGACGACGACCCCGACCCCCGGCGGCGACCCCACGCCGGAGGCCGAGCCCAAGACGTTCGCCTCGTCGCGCACCGACAAGCTGCCGGTGAAGATGCTGGCCGACCGGATCCTGGTCGACCTCGAGGCCGACGGCGAGCGCCGCTCCACCGGCGGCATCCTCATCCCGGCCACGGCGCAGATGGGACGCCGCCTGGCGTGGGGCGAGGTCGTGGCGGTGGGTCCGAACGTGCGGACCATGGAGCCCGGCGACCAGGTGCTGTTCAACCCCGAGGACCGCTACGAGGTGGAGGTGCGCGGCAGCGACTACCTGATCCTGCGTGAGCGCGACATCCACGCGGTGGCCGCCAAGCGCCTCGAAGAGGGATCCACCGGCCTGTACCTCTGAGGCCGGGGCGATGCCGCCGCAACGGGCTTCGGAGACGGCGCAGGCGACCCCTACGATCGAGCCCATGCCTGCCGTGACCCCCATCGCCGTGCGAGACGCCGACCTCGCCAACGTGAAGTACGACGACGCCGGGCTGGTGCCCGCCATCGTCCAGGAGCACGGCACGGGCGAGATCCTGATGATGGCGTGGATGAACGAGACCACGCTGCGCCGCACCCTCGAGGAGGGGCGCACCGTGTTCTGGAGCCGCTCGCGCCAGGAGGAGTGGCGCAAGGGCG
>JAGQSL010000183.1:1362-11753 GCA_020439525.1 Acidimicrobiales bacterium
GTCGAGCAGGAGGGCAAGGGCGCCTGCCACACCGGCGAGAAGACCTGCTTCTACCGCGCCTTCGGCGGCTGAGCCTCCCGCCGCCGTGACCATCCGCCCCTCCCGCGAGGAGTTCCGTGAGCTGGCCCGCACCCACACGGTGGTGCCGGTCTGGCGTGAGCTGCTCGCCGACCTCATCACGCCGGTCGCCGCCTTCGCCCGCCTCACCCGCAGCGGCGAGCCCGGCTTCCTGTTCGAGTCGGTGGAGCACGGCGAGCGGTGGAGCCGGTGGAGCTTCGTGGGCCGCCGCCCCGCCGCCACGCTGGTCAGCCGGGGCACCAGCGCGGTCGAGGTCGAGGGCGGCACCCTGCCCGAGGGCGTGCGGCTCGACCAGGGCATCCTCGCTGCCGTCGAGGACCTCCTCGGGATCTACCGGTCGCCCGCCGTCGAGGGCCTCCCGCCGCTGCACGGCGGGCTCGTCGGGTACCTCGGCTACGACGTGGTGCGCGAGGTCGAGCGGTTGCCCGACGTCCCCGACGACGACCAGCAGCTGCCCGAGGCGGTGCTGTCGATCGCCGGCGAGCTGGCCGCCTTCGACCACTTCCGCAGCCGGGTCACGCTCATCGCCAACGCCTACGCCTTCGGCGACCTCGACGATGCCGAGCTCGACCGGCGCTACGACGACGCCGTCGCCCGCCTCGAGCAGCTCGCCGCCGACGGCGCCGCCCCGCTCGACGAGCCGTTCGTGCTGCCGCCCGACCCCGACGACCCGCTGCCGGAGGTCACGAGCAACCTCGGGGCCGAGGCCTACGAGCGGGCCGTCGAGGCCAGCAAGGAGCACATCCTCGCCGGCGACATCTTCCAGGTCGTGCTCAGCCAGCGCTTCGACTTCCCGCTCGACGCCGACCCGTTCGACGTCTACCGGGTGCTGCGCCAGATCAACCCGAGCCCGTACATGTACCTGCTCCGCACGCCGGAGGTGACGCTCGTGGGCTCGTCGCCCGAGCCCATGGTGCAGCTGCTCGACGGCGAGGTCATCAGCCGACCGATCGCCGGCACCCGCTACCGCGGCGCCACCGACGAGGAGGACCGGCGCCTCGGCGCCGAGCTGCGCGAGCACCCCAAGGAGATCGCCGAGCACGTGATGCTCGTCGACCTCGCCCGCAACGACGTGGGCCGCGTGGTCGAGTACGGCACCGAGAAGGTCACCGAGATGATGACCCTCGAGCGCTACAGCCACGTGATGCACCTCACCTCGCAGGTGGTCGGCCAGCTGCGCGCCGACCTCGGCCCCATCGACGTCCTGAAGGCGACCCTGCCGGCCGGCACCGTGTCGGGGGCGCCGAAGGTGCGGGCCATGGAGATCATCGACGACCTCGAGCCCACCAAGCGCGGCCCCTACGCCGGGGTGGTCGGCTACCTCGACTTCTCCGGCAACATCGACACGGCCATCGCCATCCGCACGATGGTGTGCCTGCCCGACGGTCGCGCGTGCGTGCAGGCCGGCGCCGGCGTCGTCGTCGACTCGGTGCCGGCGCACGAGGAGCTCGAGACCCGGAACAAGGCGCGCGCCCTGCTCGCCGCGGTCCCCGCCGCCCGGCGCATGACCGCGGCCCGAGGGGCGCCACGATGAGCAGCCCCGCGGTCGTCGCCTGCCGGACGCGCCGAGACGTGGTCGTCGTGCGCGGCGACGACGCCGCGACCTACCTGCAGGGTCAGCTCAGCCAAGACGTGGTCGGGCTGCCCACGGGGGAGTCGGCGTGGTCGTTCGTGCTCGGCCCCCAGGGCAAGGTCGACGGTTGGGGTCGGGTGCACCGCCTCGCCGACGACGCGTTCGAGATCGACGTCGATCCCGGCGCCGGCCTCGAGTGGGAGGCCCGCCTCCGGCGCTTCCTGCTGCGCACCCGGGCCGACATCGTGGTGGAGCCCGACGTGGCCGCCCTCGCCGTCCGCGGCACCACGGTGCCGGGCGGGCTCCCCACGGCCGGTCCGTCGCTGGTCGGCAGCGACCTGCTCCGGGTCGCCCCCGACGCCTGGCCCGCCTCGATGCCCCCCGACGCCGTCGAGGTCGGTGCCGCGGCCCTCGAGGCTCGCCGCATCCGCGCCGGCGTGCCCGCATGGGGCCGCGAGATCGACCACGACACCATCCCCGCCACGCTCGGTGCCTGGGTGGTCGAGACCTCGGTCAGCTTCACCAAGGGCTGCTACACCGGCCAGGAGCTGGTGGCCCGCATCGACAGCCGCGGAGGCCACGTGCCCCGGCGCCTCGTCGGGATCGAGTGCACCGGGCCGGCGCCCGCCGCCGGTGCGCCCGTGCACGTGGACGACGCGATGGTCGGCACCGTGACGTCGAGCGTCGACGAGCCGGGCCGGGGCGCGGTCGCCCTCGCCTTCGCGCCCCGTGCCGTGGACATCGGTGCCGATGGCATCGCCTGCGAGGTGGCCGGCAGCCCTGGGCGACTCCGTCCGCTGCCGCTCCCGACCTGAGGACCGAACGGCTCGTCCGCCAGGCGCTAGCGTGCCGCGCCGGGGAGGTGGGCCGATGGACGGTGGACGGGTGTGCGCGGGGTGCGGTGCTGCGCTGGCGGAGGACCGCTCGGTCTGCCCGGCCTGCGGTCGACTGAACCCGATCGCCGAGCCCCCGGCCGGGGCCAGCCCGCCGTCCGGCGACCCCACGATCTTCCGCCCGGGCGCGCCCGGATGGACGCCCGGCACCCCGGGCGGGGCCCCCTCCACGCCGCCGGGCGCATCGCCGGCCCACGCCCCGCAGCCGCCCCCACCCCCGTACGGAGCGGTGCCGAGCTACGGCCAACGTCCGCCCATGGCGCCGATCCCGACGCGCCGTCGCAGCGGGGTGGTCCCGGTGGTCGTCGCCCTGGCGATCGCGTTCGTGGTGGGCCTCGGCGTGGTGGGCCTCGTCGTGCTCACCCAGGACGACGACGGCCTCGGTGCGGCCGATCGCGCCGATCTGGTCGATGCCATCGAAGACGACGGCACGGCGCTGGCGGCGCCCGCGAGCGCGCCACCGGCCACCATCGTCGCCACGCCCAGCGCCGAGCGCACGGAGGTCGATGGGGGCGGCGGGCTGCGCTGGACCATGCGGGGCGACCCCCAAACCGGCTCGATGGAGCTGAACCCGGCGCCGGGCGTCAACGTGTCGGTCCGCCTCTGGTCGAGCGCGTTCGGCCCCGACGGCGACACCGTGGGCATCTACGACGTCGGGGGCGGGGAGTTCTCGCTCGACTCCGGCCTGCGCGGGGCGGTCAGGAGCACGGGCGGCACCATCATCAGCGGTCCGGGCCCGGTGACCGTCGCCGGTCGCGACGGCACCATGGTCGTGTCCACCGTGGACTCGAACGGCGTGGTCGGGATCGCCCGGCACGCCATGGTCCCCGTCGGCGATCGCATCCTCTACGTGGTGACCTTCCACGAGGGCGCCGACTCGGCCGACGCGGAGCAGGCCTTCGCCGACCTGGTGGCCTCGGTCCGCTACGGCTGACCGGCCGGTGCCGCTGGCGGGAGGGCGATGGCGAACCGGGCGCCTCGCCCGTCGGGGAGCGCCGGGGAGTCGGCCCACACCCGGCCCTGCATCCCGACCACCAGCTCGCGGACGATGGCCAGCCCCAGGCCGGTGCCGCCGACCTGGCGCTGCGGTCGCCGGTCGGCCACGTAGAGCCGCTCGAACACGTGGGGCAGGTCGCCCGGCGCGATGCCCGGCCCGTCATCGGTGACCAGCACGAGGGTGTCGCCCGCGTCGCCGGCCACCGTCTCGACCCACACGGTGGCCGTCGCGTGCTTCAGGCCGTTCTCCAGCAGGTTGGCCAGCGCCTGCGCCAGGCGGTCGGGGTCGATCGTGGCGATCGCAGCCTGCGTCGGCTCGGTCACGATCAGCGCCACCCCGGCCTCCTCGGCTGTTGGCCGGAAGCCCTCGGCGGTGTCGGTGACCACCTCGGCCACCGGCACCGGCCGGAGGTCGAACGAGAAGGCGTGGGCATCGAGGCGGGCCAGGTCGAGCAGGTCGGCGACGAGGCGGGAGAGGCGCTGGGCCTCGCTGCTGATCACCCGGGAGGCATCGGTCGCGTCGGCGATGGTGCCGTCGGTGATGGCGTCGGCGTAGCCGCGGATCGAGGTCAGCGGCGTGCGCAGGTCGTGGGACACCGAGAGCAGGAACTGCCGCTCGAGGCCCCGCGAGGTCGCGAGCGACGAGGCCATCGAGTTGATCGATCTCGTGAGCTCCGCCACCTCGTCGTGGTCGCCGGCCGCCGGCGCGGGCAGGCGGATGGCGAGATCGCCCTCGGCGATGCGCAGCGTGGCCGCCTGGGCGTTGCGCAGCGGTCGGGTCAGCGAGTCCGCGA
This sequence comes from Acidimicrobiales bacterium, assembly GCA_020439525.1. Lineage (GTDB taxonomy): Bacteria > Actinomycetota > Acidimicrobiia > Acidimicrobiales > Iamiaceae > Aquihabitans. The sequence goes on from JAGQSL010000183.1 coordinate 5,697, forward strand.
GCCAGGCGGCGACGGCGCTGCCGACGAGCAGGGCGATCCCGCCGCCCACCAGGAACCATCCGACGGGCGGGCGAGGCGGATCCGCCCGCCGGGTCAGCACGATCGTCACGATCGAGTCCTTGGCGCCGGCGACGGTCGACGCCGCCCAGGAGACGCGGCCCACCCGACCGCTGCGCGTGGTGCCCGGGACCATCGAGGACTGCGGCACCTGGCGATCGGTCAAGCCCGCCGGCAGCTCTCCACCGAGCCTCCCCTTGGGTCCGATCACCAGCACCGAGATGCCCTGCAGTCGCAGGCCGGCGACCACCTTGCTCTGGGCGATGGGCACCCGGGCCTCCTGGGCCTGGCGCACCAGCCCGGCGATGGCGTCGGCCTCGGTCCGCAGGCTCTGGTCGACCGCCTGGGCCGCCTGGCGGCGCACGAGCAGGTAGGTACCCGTGCCCGAGAGGAGCAGGGCCAGCACGACCGTGGCGAGGATGGCGATGAGCAGGCGGCGGCGCACGGGTCAGTCGAAGCGGTAGCCGACGCCCCACACCGTGGCGAGGGGCAGGTGGTCGCCCAGCTTCTTGCGCAGCTGGCGGACGTGCACGTCGACCGTGCGCTCATCGCCGACCCAGCCCTCGCCCCACACCCCGTCGAGCAGCTGCTGGCGGGTGAGGACCTGGCCACGGTGGGCGCCGAGGTGGGCGAGCAGGTCGAACTCGCGCGTGGCGAGGGCCACGGGCTCGCCGCCGGCTCGGACCTCGCGGCGGACCGGGTCGATCTCGACGCCACCGGCGACGATGGCCGTGCCCCGCGAGCGATCCGGGTCGGCGCGGCGCAGGATGGCACCGACGCGGACCACCAGCTCCCGTGGAGAGAAGGGCTTGACGACGTAGTCGTCGGCGCCGGCCTCGAAGCCGCGAACGCGATCGTCCTCGCCGTCGCGTGCGGTGAGCATGAGGATCGGGACGTCGCTCGTTCGACGGAGCTCGGTGCAGACCTCGTAGCCGTCGAGGCGCCCGGCGAGGGCGACGTCGAGGATGACCAGCTGCGGCGGGCGAGCGCGGATGAGCTCGAGCGCCCGCTCCCCGCGATCCGCGATCGACACCCGGAAGCCGGCGTCGCGGAGGTACAGCTCGACGAGACCGGCGATGTTGGCGTCGTCCTCGACGACGACGATGGTCGGCTCGCTGCCCACGGCCCCATCGTCGCACCGATCCGTGAGCGTTCCGTGAACGGTCGAAGAGCTGCCTCGGCGCCGGGCCGCCTCGTACCATGGCGAGGCGGTGAACCACTACGACGCGCTGGGCGTGGCTCCGGGAGCCGACGCGGGGGAGATCCGACGCGCCTACCTCCAGGCGGCGCGCCGCCACCACCCCGACTTCCACGCCGACGCCGATCCGGCGACGCGTGCGGCCAACGCGGCTCGCATGCAGCTGCTCAACCAGGCGTGGGAGGTCTTGGGCGACCCCGCGGCCCGCGCCCGCTACGACCGCGACCGGCTGGTGGCCGAGGACCCGGGCGTCGCTCGGCGGGCCGCTCGCGAGCCTGGGGTGCCCGAGGGCAAGGGGTGGACCCCTCGGATCGACGACGACGGCTGGATGCACGACTTCGACGCGTGGGCGAACGAGCGCGACGAGCCGGCGCCCGACGCGCCACCCTCGGCGCGGCGGGGGCTGGCGCTGGTGGCACCGGTCGCGCTCTTCGCCGCGGCGGGCGTGTCGCTCTTCCTCGGCGCCCTCTACTCGGCCCGCCCGATGATCGCCGTCGCGGCGATCTTGCTGGTCCTGTCCGCGGGGCTCTTCGTGCTCCTCCCGCTCTTCGAGATGGCTCGCGGTCGGCGGCGCTGAATACGGTCGCCGGATGGCCACCTACCTCGATCGCATCCTCGCCGCCCACCGGGCCGCGGCGGCGGCCGACCGCCGGCCGATCGAGCGGCTGCTCGACGTGGCCCGCGACGCGCCGCCGGCGAGGGGCTTCGAGCGGGCCCTCGGCGGTGCCGACGGCCTCGCGGTCATCGCCGAGGTCAAGCGAGCGTCGCCGTCCAAGGGCGACCTGCACCGCGACCTCGATCCGGCCGCCGTCGCCTCGGCGTACGCCGCCGGCGGGGCCACGTGCCTGTCGGTGCTCACCGACCGGGACTGGTTCGCCGGCTCGCCGGACGACCTCGAGGCGGCCCGGGCGGCGGTGGCGATCCCGGTGCTCCGCAAGGACTTCACGGTCGCGGCGGCCGATGTGTGCGATGCGCGTGCGATGGGGGCCGACGCCGTCCTGCTGATCGCCGCCGCGCTCGACGACGCCGAGCTGGCCGACCTGCATGCGCTGGCCCTCGAGCTGGGCCTCGACGCGCTGGTGGAGGTGCACGACGAGCCCGAGCTCGAGCGGGCGCTCGCCGTGGGGGCGACGCTCGTGGGCGTCAACCAGCGCGACTTGGTCACCTTCGAGGTCGACACCGACCGAGCCGTGCGGATGGCGCCGCAGATGCCCGCCGGGGTGGTCCGCGTCGCCGAGTCGGGCGTGCGCGGGGTGGCGGACGCCACCCGCCTCCACGAGGCCGGCTACGACGCCGTGCTGGTGGGCGAGTCCCTGGTCACCGCCGGTGACCACCGGGCGGCGGTGGCGGCCCTGCGGGGCATCGGGCGCGGCGACGGGATCGCCGGGGCCTGAGGCATCGGTCACGGAACCCCGATCGGTCGGCGGCCGACTACGGGAACCGAGGCCTCGCAGGCCATGCTGGACGACGGAGACCGCCATGACCCCCACCCGCCCCCTGCTCGTCGCGCTGCTGATCGTCGGCGCCGCGCTCGTGGCCGGTTGCGGCTCCGAGGGGCCGTCCACCACCGCCACCGCCGACGGCGGCATCCGCATCTCCGACGCGACGATCGACTGGCCCGCGAACCCCGAGGTCGGCGCGGTGCGCCTGCTCGTCCACAACGACGGCCCGCGCGCCGACGAGCTGGTGGGCGCCTCGTCGGACGTCGCCACCTCGACGATGGTCCACCGATCGGTGACCGATGCCCAGGGCCGGGCTCGCATGGAGATGGTGAGCGGGCTCGAGATCCCCGCCCGGTCCACCGTCACCTTCGAGCCCGGCGGCCTCCACGTGATGCTGAACGGGCTCACCCGCGAGCTCGAGGTGGGCGACCGGGTCGAGGTCACCATGATCTTCCGAGACGCGGGGCCGGTCTCGGCCACCGCGACCGTCGTCGAGCCGGGGACGGCCTCGTTGGGCGGCGATGCAGCCGAGGAGGCCGCCCATGACCACTGACCGGACTGCGCTCTCACGACGTGCCTTCCTCGGGCTCACCGCCTCGGGCCTGGCCGTGGCCGGGCTCGGCGCCTGCAGCCTGCAGCAGGCGGCGTCGCCCGACGAGTCCAAGGATCCGTCTGCCTCAGCTGGGTGGGCCGGGCAGCTGATCGATCCGCCGATGACGAAGCCCGACGTCACCTTCACCACCATGGACGGCGAGGAGTTCCCCTTCGTCGAGCGCACGGCGGGCACGTTCTCCATGCTCTTCTTCGGGTACACGAACTGCCCCGACGTGTGCCCGGTGTTCCTCAGGACGATCTCCCGCTCGATCCAGGCGATCGGCTCGGGCCCGGGCAGCGACGTGCAGGTGTACTTCGTCGGCGTCGACGTTGCCCGAGACACGCCCGAGCAGCTCAAGACCTACCTGGGGCGCATCGATCCCTCGTTCATCGGGCTGACCGGCTCCGAGGACGTCATCGCCGCGGCCAACGCCCACCTCAAGATGCCGCCCATCACCATCGAGGACGACGTCGACGGCGACGGCGTCTACGAGGTGGGCCACGGCAAGCAGGCCTGGCCCTTCACCCGCGACGACGTGGCCCACCGGATGTACCCGTCCGACGAGGTGCGCCAGCAGCAGTGGGTGCGCGACCTGCCGAAGCTCTCCAAGGGCGAGTACCGGTGAGCTCGACGACCGTGCTGGCCGTGGGCTGGTGGTGCTCGTCGTCCGACCGGGCGTGGTCGTGGACCCCGTCGCCCTACGTCGGTGCCTGGGTGATCCTGCTCGGCGTGATCGCCACCGCCGCGTGGTGGCGGGTGCGTGGTCGTCACCAGGAGCCCCGCCTCGATGCCCGGGAGGCCGCCGCCCTCGAGCAGGGCAGCGGGCCCTACCCGAGCGGTGGCGCGTCGCGCGCCGTCGCCTTCGCCTTCGGGCTCGTGGGCCTGTGGGCCTGCCTCGACTGGCCCCTCGCTGCGCTCGGCGCCGGCTACCTCGCCACCGCCCAGATGACCCGCCAGGTCCTGATGGTGCTGGTGGTCGCGCCGCTCCTCCTGTACGCCACGCCGGCCGGCCTCGCGGTGCGGCTCGTCGGCTGGGGCCGCCGCCTGACGGTGCTGCGCCTCGCCGCCCGGCCCATCGTCGCCGTCCCGGTCGCCGCCGCCTCGCTGCTGGCCGTGAACGCGCCGGCCCTCGTCGATCCGCTGGTGCGCACCCCCTACGGCGCCTTCCTCCTCGACGGCATCTGGATCGTGGCCGGGTTCGTGCTCTGGATGCCGGTGCAGTGCCCCCACCCCGGCGTGCGCCGCCTCGTGGGCCCGGCCGCCCTGGCCTACCTGATCCTCCAATCGATCGTCCCCGTGCTGCCCGGCTTCTGGATGACCTGGGCCGACTTCCCCATCTACCGGGTCTACGAGCTGGCGCCGCGGGTGGTCGACGGCTTCGACCCGGTCAACGACCAGCAGGCCGCGGCGGCCATCCTCCAGGTGGGCGGCATGGTGGTGCTCTGGCTGCAGATCTCGTTCCGCTTCCTGCGGTGGGGGTACGCGCAGATGGACGAGCAGCGGCGCAGCGGTCGCCCCGGCGCCGGGGGATCGACCGACGGGAAACCCATCCGAGGCGCGGCGGCCGGGGCCTCCTAGCCTCGGAGCGTGTTCGTCAAGATCTGCGGGATCACCCGCGAGGAGGACGCCCTCCTCGCCGTGGCGATGGGGGCGGACGCGGTCGGCTTCAACTTCGTGTCCGGATCGCGCCGCCAGATCGCTCCCGCCGTGGCACGCGACATCGCCCGTCGCCTGCCGCCCGAGATCCTCACCGTCGGCATCTTCCGCGACGAGGCGGCATCTCGGCTCGTGGAGATCACCAACACGGCCGGGCTCAAGGGGGCGCAGCTCCACGGCCACGAGAGCGCCGAGACCACCCGATGGGTGCGCGAGCGGGTGCCGTTCGTGGTGAAGGTGTTCGCCGCCGGCGACGAGGCGCTCGACCAGGCGAGGTCCTACGGCGCCGACGCCATCATGATCGACACCCCGGGCGGCGGCACGGGCCAGGTGTTCGACTGGTCGCTCGCCGAGGAGCGCCCCGACGGGATCCGCACCATCCTCGCCGGGGGGCTCACGCCCGAGAACGTGGGCGAGGCCGTGCGCCGGGTCAAGCCGTGGGGCGTCGACGTCGCCACCGGCGTGGAGGCCGACCACGGCGAGCCGGGGCGCAAGGACGCCCGCCGGGTCCGCGCCTTCATCGAAGCGGCCCGGGCGGCGGCGCCCCCCGACGACGGCGGCTTCGCCCCCGATCCGGGCACGGGCGCGCCCTACGACTGGATGCAGGACGGCTCGCTGTGACCACAATGGCGACCATGGCCGCGACCTCGACGACTCCGATGCCCTCGGGCCGAGGGCGATGGCGCGCTCGCTGAGCACCCGTCGTCCACCGTCCGACCTCCAGCCCGCGAGCGCACCATGACCGCACCCACCGCCCCCTCGTCCTTCATGGGCGACCCCGACGAGGCCGGCCGCTTCGGCCGCTTCGGCGGCCGCTTCATCCCCGAGACCCTGATGCCGGCGTGCATCGAGCTCGACGCCGCCTTCCGCGACGCCTGGGCCGACCCGGCCTTCCGCGCCGAGCTCGACGAGCTGCTCTCGAGCTACGCCGGGCGCCCGTCGCCGCTCACCGAGTGCCACCGGCTCTCCGAGCAGCTCGGCCTCCGCCTGCTCCTCAAGCGCGAGGACCTCAACCACACCGGCTCGCACAAGATCAACAACGTGCTCGGCCAGGCCCTGCTGGCAAAGCAGATGGGCAAGACCCGGGTGATCGCCGAGACCGGCGCCGG
>JAGQSL010000184.1 GCA_020439525.1 Acidimicrobiales bacterium
GCCGCCGCGAACAGCTCGGCGCCGTGGTTGGCGAGGAGCTCCTTGTTGGCGGTGACCACCGGCTTGCCGTTGGCCAGGGCCGCCAGGATCAGCTCGCGTGCCGGCTCGATGCCGCCGATCACCTCGACGACGACGTCGATCTCCGGATCGGCGACGACCTCGGCCGCCTCGCGGGTGAGGATCGACTCGTCGAGGTGCACCGGGCGCTTGCGGGCCAGACTGCGCACCGCCACCTTGGCGACCTCGAGCGTGGTGCCGGTGCGGGCCGCGACCTCGTCGCCGCGCTCCTGCACGAGGGCGACGAGCGCGGCACCCACGTTGCCGCACCCGAGGACGCCCACCTTCACCACGTTCGTCTCGGTCACGGGCGCAGAGGCTACCGGCCGCCCCCGGATCGGCCCGCACGTGATCGCCGCCGCCCACCCGGACCACCGCCCCGACGCCTGGCTAGCGTCGCAGCTCGACCCGCCGCCCCGACGAGGAGCCCGACTGGTGGACGTGACCTACGACCTGGCCGACGGCATCGCCACGATCACGATCGACGACGGCAAGGCCAACGCGCTCACCGCCGAGCTGCTCGGCGCCCTCCACGAGGCCGTCGACCGAGCCGACGCGGACGGCGCGGTGATCGTCCTGGCCGGCCGCCCGGGCCGCTTCTCCGGCGGGTTCCACCTGCCCACCCTGACGGCCTTCACCCCGGCGTCGGCCGACCTGCTGAAGGCCGGCTTCGACCTCGCGCACCGCCTCCTGTCGTTCCCCCGTCCGGTCGTGGTGGCGTGCACGGGCCACGCCATCGCCATGGGCGCCTTCCTGCTCCTGAGCGGCGATCACCGCGTGGGCGTGGCCGGAGGCGCCCACAAGATCGGGGCCACCGAGGTCGCGATCGGGATGGCCATGCCCTGGGCCGCCGTGGAGGTGCTGCGCCAGCGGCTCTCGCGGGCCCACTTCGAGCGAGCGACGCTCCTCGCCGAGGTGTTCACCCCCGAAGGTGCGGTCGACGCCGGCTTCCTCGACGAGCTCGTGCCCGAGGCCGAGCTGCTCGGGCGCGCCCACGCCGTCGCCGCCCGGCTCGCGACGCTCGACGCGAAGGCCCACGCCGTCACCAAGGTCCGAGCGCGCTCGGCGATGCTCGAGGCCCTGGCGAGCGCGATCGGCCGCGACGACGAGGAGCTCCGCGCCGCCATCGCCCAGCACCGGGCTCCCTGAGGGGTCGCCGCCGCGATCAGCCGACGTCGGTGGCGAGCAGGTCCTCGTCGGTCTCGCGGCGGATGACGAGACGAGCACGACCGTCGCGAACGAAGACCACGGCGGGGCGGGGCAGGAGGTTGTAGTTGCTCCCCATCGACCGCCCGTAGGCGCCGGTCACGGGCGTGGCGATCAGGTCGCCGACCGCGAGCCCCGGAGGCACCTTGGCCTCACTCACCAGCACGTCGCCCGACTCGCAGTGCTTGCCCACGAGGCGGACCACCTCGGTGCGATCGGCCTCGACGCGCGCCGGGTCGAAGGTCTCGTAGCCCGAGCCGTAGAG
>JAGQSL010000185.1 GCA_020439525.1 Acidimicrobiales bacterium
CGGAGGCGTGGACCGCCGGCTGACGCGCCGGCGGCCCCGCCCCGCCCGCCCCTCGACCTACTTCAAGCGCACCGGCGCCTTCACGGCGACGCCGTCGGACCAGGTCCCCATGTCGAAGGTGGGCACCGAGGTGCCGGCGAGCATCTGGTCGAGCGCCGACTCGTAGAACCGCCAGTCCATGGCGTCGTCCTCGGCGTCGCCGCCGAAGGTGCCCATGAGCCAACCGGGGATGATCCCCGAGTCCTGGATCGGCGACATGTGGTCGGCGGTCAGCGCCGGCTTGCCGTGGTCGTCGCTGCGAGCCTGGAAGACCGACCGCGCCGCAGCCGACGGGATCCGGTTCCAGAGGTCCACCGACTGCGACGACGGCGCGATGGTGTCGGCGTCGCCGGTGAGCACCACCGTGGGCGCGGTGGTGGCCCCCACCAGGCTGGTGTAGGGGATCGGCGTGATGTTCACGAGGCCCTTCACGAAGTCGGGCATCCCCACGCTCGCATCAGTGCTCGGGTTGGCCAGCACGATGCCCTTCGGGGTCGGCCCGCCCGCACCCTGCCACACCGAGGCGAGCAGGCCGCCCAGCGAGTGGCCGAAGAGGTAGAGCTTCGAGGTGTCGGCCTTGGTGCCCAGGCGCGACAGCGCGAGGTTCGTGCCGGCGATGGCCTTGGCGAGCATGGCGTTCTGGTCGGTGTCGCTCAGCACGTCGAACCCGCCCTTGTTGAACTGCGGGTAGATGACGATGATCCCCTGGCGGGTGTAGTGGTCGATCATCGGTCGGTAGATGTCGGGCGCGAGCAGCATGAAGCCGTGGAGCAGCACGACCACGGGGGCGCTCGATCCGCCCTTCAGCGTCTTGGGCACGTACCACCACACCCGCGTCCCGCTCGTGCCCGAGCCTTCGCTGAGCTCGGTGGCACCCGAGGAGATGTACGACGCGGTGGAACCGGGGCCCGAGCTCGGCCGCTTCGGCGGCGTCACGGGCGTGCAGGCGGCGAGCAGGATCGCGCCGGCCACGGCGAGGCCGAGGGCAAGGCGGCCCACGGGCCGACGAGTGGTGGTGGTGTGCAACGGTCCCCCCTGGTGGTCGTCGCCCGGCGGCCCGGGCCCGCCCACCATAGTGAACAGTGTTCACCGCGTGTCGACCCGGGCGTCACCGACGGCCCGGTAGCGTCGCCGGCGACCCGCACGCGATCCGACGAGGACCCATGAACGGCGCACGACGCGGCCCCGGGCCGGTGGCCCCCGAGGCGGTGCTCGACCACCTCCAGCCCGGCACCAACGTGGTCGTCCCGCTGGCCAACGGCGAACCGGTCACCGTCCTCGACGCGATGGATGCCCACGCCGATCGGCTCCAGGGCGTCCGCGTGCACCAGATGCACGCCCTCCACGACCGCCCCCACCTCCACGGCAGCGCCCACGGCCGCCTCGACCACGTCTCGTACTTCCTCTCGTCGGTCACCCGCCCCGCCTTCCACCAGCGCACCATCGACCTCGTGCCCTGCCACTTCAGCGAGGTGCCGCTGCTGCTGCGCGGCCTCGCCGGGCCGATGCTCGTGACCGCGAGCGTGTCGCCGCCCGACGCCCACGGCTACTTCACCCTCGGCACCAACGCGGACTACACGGCGGCGTTCATCGGGCGGGTGCCGTTCTTCGTCGAGGTCAACGCCCAGATGCCGCGCACGTTCGGGCGCAACCAGATCCACGTCAGCCAGGTGGTCGGCTGGTGCGAAGCTGACTACCCGCTGGTCGAGTCGCCGCCGCCCGAGCCCAACGCCGTCGACGAACAGATCGGCGAGCTGGTGGTCGAGCGCATCCCCCACGGCGCCACGCTCCAGGTCGGCATCGGCGCCACCCCGACCTCGATCCTCCGCCAGCTCCACGGCCACCGCGACCTCGGCATCCACACCGAGGTGCTGTCCGACCCGGTCATCGACCTCGTCGAGTCCGGCGTGGTCACCGGCATCCACAAGGTGCGCCGGCCCTCCAAGGTGGTCACCACGTTCGCGCTGGGCACCAAGCGCCTCTACGACTTCCTCGACGAGCACCTCGCCGTCGAGCTCCTGCCCGTCGACTGGGTGAACGACCCGCGCGTGATCGCGCAGCAGACCCAGATGGTGTCGATCAACGCCACCACCGAGGTCGACTTCCTCGGCCAGTGCGCCAGCGAGACCATCGGCGGGCGGTACTGGTCGGGCTCGGGTGGCCAGGCCGACTTCGCCCGCGGCGCCATGTACTCCCGGGGCGGGCAGGGCTTCGTCGTGCTGCCGTCCACGGCGCGGGGCGGGACGATCTCGCGCATCGTGCCCCGCCTGTCGCCCGGTTCGGCGGTGACCACCATGAAGAACACGGTCGACAAGGTGGTCACCGAACACGGCGTGGCCGAGCTGCGCGGGCGGGGCATCCGCGAGCGGACCCGGGCGCTGGTGGCGATCGCCGATCCGGCGTTCCGCGACGAGCTCGAGCGCGAGGCCCGCACCCTGGGCTACTGGTGACGCGGGGTGCCCCGACCGGCACGCTCCGCGGAGCTACGGTCGAGGCGATTTGATCGAAGCGTTTCATCTGTTACGTTTTCGTGACGAACCGGTCATCCACCCGACCCGACCGGTGAGGAGGAACCCTCGTGCGTCGACGTTCGCTGGCCGGCACCCTCGCCGCCTCCGCGCTCGCCTTCGGGTTCCTCGTCGTGCCGCAGGCGGCGCAGACCGCGCCCCGCAACGACCCTCGCGCTGAGCGCGAGAAGGTCCAGGCCGAGCAGGCCGAGCTGGCCTCCGAGCTCAACACCAACAAGGCCAGCAAGGACGAGATCGACCAGGCGCTCGAGGTCCTCGACGAGAACCTCCAGACCCAGGAGGCGGCCCTCGCCCGAGTGCAGGACGAGGTGGCGCAGGCCAAGCAGGACATCGCCGATGCCGAGGCGGCCATCGAGCGCCTCGACGCCGAGGTCGCCCAGCTCAAGGACGAGATCAAGCGCCGGGCCGTCCAGTCGTACGTGAGCCCGCCCGGCGACGACGCCCTCTCGGTGCTCGAGACCAACGACTTCGTCACCGCGTCGAGCCGCAAGTTCTACCTGGAGCTGCGCTCGCAGGACGACGCCGACATCGCCGATCGCCTCGACGGCGCCCTGAGCGACCTCGACTTCCAGAAGCGCAAGGCCACCGAGGCCCGCGACGTGGCGGAGAAGAAGGAGGCCGAGCAGGCCGAGCGCACCGACGCGGTTCGTGCGGCGAAGGCGCAGAAGCAGCAGCTGGCCGACAAGCTCGAGTCCACCATCGCCTCGCAGATCCAGCGCTCGATCGAGCTGCAGGCCACCGACCGGGCCCTCGCCAAGCAGATCGCCGAGGAGCAGGCCGCCCTCGTCGCCCGCCTCGCCGCCGAGAAGGCCGCCCGCGAGGAAGCCGAGCGCAAGGCCGCGGCCGCCGCGGCTGCCCAGCAGCCGGCCGCTCCCGATCCCGGCAACCAGGCGCCCGGCGGCGGTGAGACCGGGCCGCTCGCACCCGTCGCCCCGGTCAACCCGGGCGGCCCCACCGGCACCGGCACCGGCGGTATCCCGCTCTGCACCGTCGGCAACATCACGGTGAACTGCGCCATCAAGACGAACCTGGCCAACCTGCTCAGCGCGGCGGCGGCCGACGGCGTGTCGCTCAGCGGCAGCGGCTACCGCGACCCGTCGCGCCAGATCGAGCTGCGCCGGGCCCACTGCGGCTCGAGCTACTACGCCATCTACCAGATGAGCCCGTCGGCCTGCCGTCCGCCCACCGCTCGTCCCGGCAGCAGCCAGCACGAGATCGGCCTGGCCATCGACTTCTCGAACTGCTCGAGCCGGGGCACCCAGTGCTACCGGTGGCTGGCCGGCCACGCCGCCGCCTACGGCTTCTACAACCTGCCGTCCGAGGCCTGGCACTGGAGCACCACCGGGTCCTGATCCTCGGTCGCTCCGGCTGGGCTGCCGCGTCGAGCGGTCGCCGGCGGCCTCGGTGTGCACATCTGCGCATCAGGCGAGCAGACGTGCACACCGCCGGCCCAGCGGTCAGGGGCGACGCCCGTTCCAGGCCACCAGCCGGTCGATCGCCGGCGCATCGGCGGCCACCTCCACGGCGTCGGCGAACGGCGGCGACCACGGGACGCCGGGCGGCATCTCGGCGGCGGCGGCCTCCCACATCGCCCCCCGGCTGGCGTCGGGCAGCTGGTCGTGGATGGCGGCCTCGCACACGGCGAGCACGTCGTCGTCCCACTCGGGCCGCTGACCGGTGGCCGTCGCCAGGTCCCAGGCGTGGACGATGACCTCGTTGGTGTAGATCGCCAGCGTCTCCACGCCGGAGAGGATGGCCCACGGCACGGCGATCTGGTGCTCGAGCACGGCCGCATCGGTCCACACCGCCTGGACGTCGTGGGCGGCGTCGTCCCAGGCCGAGGCGATGGCGTCATCGGCCAGCTCCTGCTCGACCGGCCACTCGGCGAGCGGCAGGCCTCGGCCAGCGGCGGCGACGCGCCGGAGGACGGTCACCAGGTGGATCCGCATGGCGCGCACGTCCATGGCACCGCACGGGGTCGGCTGCTCGAGCTGGTTCGGCTGCACCCCGTCGAGCACGCCGCCGGCGAGGGCGACGGCCTTGGCGAAGGCGAGGCGGGGATCGTCGGCGGCGAGCTCGCCGGCGAGGGGTCGGGAGGTGGAGGTGGTGGTGGTCGTGGTGTGGTCCATGTCGGCACCATCGCACCCCAAACCGGCCACCTGATGACCGGTTTCGGCGCGACGATGGATCCATGCGCGCTGATCGACTCGTGGCCATCCTCCTCCTGCTCCAGCAGCGCGGCCAGGTGACCTGCGCCGAGGTGGCCGAGGAGCTCGAGGTGTCCGAGCGCACGGCGCGCCGTGACCTCGATGCCCTGTCGGTCGCCGGCATCCCCGTCTACGCCGTGCAGGGGCGCGGCGGCGGGTGGCGCCTGGCGGGTGGTGGCCGAACCGACCTCAGCGGCCTCACCGCCGAGGAGGCCCGCGCCCTGTTCCAGGTGGCCGGCCCGCACGCGGCGGCCACCGCCGAGGTGAAGGCCGCGCTCCGCAAGCTGGTGCGGGCTCTGCCCGAGCCGCTGCGCGAGCGCGCCCTCGCCGCCTCCGACGCCGTGCTCGTGGAGCCGGCGCCGTGGGGCGGCGGCCAGGAGGTCGCCCGGCCACCGCTGCTCGACCGGGTCCAGCAGGCGGTCGTCGACCGCGAGCAGCTCCGAGCCCGCTACGTCGATCGCACCGGTGTTGAGACCGAGCGCGAGCTCGCTCCCCTCGGCATCGTGGCCAAGGGCCGCAGCTGGTACCTCCTCGCCCAGACCGACAAGGGCCGCCGCACCCTGCGGATCGACCGGCTGCAGGCCGTGGAGCCCACCGGCGAGCGAGCGGAGCGCCCGGCCGACTTCGACCTCGCCGCCGAGTGGTCCGCGGTGCGCGAGCGCGTGGACGACCTGCGCACGCCCGTGCGGGCGTCGGGCACCATCGCCCGCAGCCACCTCCCCTACCTGGCGGCCATGTTGGGCACCCGCCTGGCGGTGAGCGCCGACGACGGCGGCGACCGGGTCCACATCGAGGTCCGAGGGCACGGCACCGAGAGCCTGGCGGCCGAGCTGGCCGGCTTCGCCGAGGTGCTGGTGGTCGACGAGCCCGACGCGCTGCGAGCGCAGCTCGCCCGGGTGGGAGCGGCCCTGACGGCGGCCTACGGGGCGCCAACCGGTTCGGGGCGATCGACCCCCTCGCGCTAGGGTGACGGCCCT